>CALGBT010000647.1 GCA_937884235.1 uncultured Pseudomonadota bacterium | reverse complement strand
CGCTGGTCCGGTCAGCACTATGGAATTGGTCCGCGAGATTGAGAAGGCGTTGGGGCAGGAGGCGCATCTGCAATTGCTGCCGGGCCGGCCTGGGGAGCTTTCCGTCAACTATGCCAGTATCGAGAAGGCCACTCGCGAGTTGGGCTATTCCCCGAAGCTCTCTTTACGGGAGGGCGTTGCGGATTATGTGCGGTGGTTTGCGGCAAATGAGCATCATATTCGTCTTGCGCTTGGCGATTTGGAGCGGCCATAATGAGGGCCATGAGAGAGATGTTAAGATTGGTCGGATTCTTGCTGGTTGGAGGGTTTGTGTTGTCCCTGGGCGCGGCCTCCGTTGCTGCCCATGGCCCGCAGCCAGGGGAACGCAAGGATGAGATGACCCGCCTGGGGCATCCCCTTGAGGGGCCCGGCGGTGAAGATGTTGTTCGGGTATGGCGGGATGTTGTCCATGACTACGAGGCCGCGCGTTATTCAGACATGCTGGTGGACCTCGACAAGTTGAAACAAGCACAGATTGATGCGGGCATCCAGAATCTGACGCCGGCATCGGCAGCGCTGATTCATATGGCCACGAGGTTACTCGAAGACAATCCGACTGAGGCGGATCTAGCTCTCAACATGGCGCGCCACTCTGCACTCTTCTCCCCCAACGTGCCCGATTTTCGCTTCGCCTACGCCAATATTCTCTGGCGCCACGACAAGGCCCTGGCTGGAGAATATGTCAGTGCCTTTATGCAGGGAGTACGGCTCTCCTTTACCTTTGTCCCGTCTCTCCATGGAATGGTGGTTGGGGCAGTATCAGTGTTCTGGATTGCCGGGTTCGTAGTGATGATTTTCTTCTCGGTTCTGCTGCTGTTGCGCCACCTGTCGTTGTTCTCCCATGGCTTTGGCCATTTTTTGCCTCAGGGTCTTTCCAAGGTGCAGCGCAATCTTGTCGGCCTGATAGTCCTTTTCGTGCCGTTCCTGCTCGATCTGGGGTTGGTGCCGCTCTTTGCGCTCTGGTGGGTAGCGATGTGGGTCTACCAGAGTCGGTCGGAGCGGACGGTGACAGTGCTGATGGTGCTCTTCATCTACCTCTGGCCGTTGCTCAATACGGTGGCGGTGAATTCCATGCTCTTCACGGGGAGTGCGGCGGACCAGGCCTATCGTTGTCACCATGAAGTGTGTACCAGTGGTGACGTGCTGGCCCTGGAGACTTTGGCGGAGGGTGCCGGAGGAGCTGAGGGCAGTGCCCTCTATGCTGCGGCCTCGGCGTATTCTCGAGCGGCCACGCGCAAGACCACTTCTTTGGAGGCTGCCCACGGGCTGTACAAGGTTGGCTTGAGCGGTGTCAGCGGGAGGCGTCAGGAGGACTTTGCTCTGGGGATGGGCAACATCTTCTTCATCAAAGGAATGGACCGATGCAACCGCGCCCACGGTAATCTTGACTCCGGGCTTGACGATTTCCAAAGTGCTAACAAGTACTACGACCAGGTGCTGGGTTCTGACGCCAGCAACTGGGCTGCTCTCTACAACAAGTCGAAGGTCCAGCGGGTGCTGGGCCTGGACCCCGGAGAGGTGACTAATCTGCTCAGTCGGGCGCAGTCTGCGGAGGTTACGCGGGTGCGTGAAATGGAGGAGCACAGCCGCTTTAACTCGGAGAGCGGCTCCGGTTGTCGCGAGGAGTTCAACGCCAACCGTGAATTGGCCGTCGGTGCCATGGAGATGCCCTTCCTCTGGGCCGAGGCCTTTGGTGTTCCAGATTTTGAGGAGCGCAGCTCGGTGCTGCCCGTGGCTCACACCCTGCTTCTCGGTCCGCTCAAGACCTGGATGCTTGCTCTGCTGGCCACTGCGGTGCTGCTGATTGTCCTCGGGTTGACGGTGGGGAGACGCTTTCTCCGTCCCGCCGGCCGATGCATCAAATGCAACCAGATAAGTTGCGCCAGATGTCGTCCGGAGCTTAGTGGCACGGGGCTTTGCAACCAGTGTGTCTACTACCGCATTCGGAGCAGCTACGTGGATCCGAAGGAGACCTGGCTGCGGGAGAAGCGGATCGAGAATTCGCAACGATTCCGGCGCAAGCTTGAGACCTTCCTCACTTTTGTGCTGCCGGGGGCCGGGCATCTGCTACGGGGGCGTTCGGTGCGGGGCGTGATTTTCATGTTCGCCCTGATATCGTCCTTTGCGGCAATCTTCCTCTTCCCCGTCATGGTGCAGTTGGCTGCTCCGGTCGCTACTCTGGAGGCCCTGGGGTCGGTGGTCACAACCGCATTCTGGTCGGTGATAGCGTTCGTCGTCTACTTCCTCGCACTCGTTGACATCTACTCCTGGAGGTAGCCTGTGAACCAGCAAGGACGCAAAGAGCCTCTCAGCTTCGCAGGCATCCTCAAGCTTCTCTACTCCAATCGCAAGAGTGGGCATTTGCGAGTGCAGAGTGCAGAAGGTGAGTTGGTTCTTCACTTTGGCGAAGGAAAGATTGTCAATGTGGAAATGCCCAAGGGTCAGGAGTGGATCATCGGTCAGTATCTCACTGAAGGCGAGGTGATAACTGAGCGGAAACTGTTGCGTGCGTTGCGGATTGCGGCGCAGAAAGGTCTGACGCCCGAGCAGGTCCTGGTGGACAAGCGCTTCATCTCCCCGGACGTTCTCAAGCGTTACATGGACCTCTATTCTCGGGAGGTCATTCTGCCCCTCTTTGGCAAGGTCGGTCTGGTTTGCTCTTTCACTGCGGACGAACCGACTGAAAACAAGTGGTTGCCCCCGGTTTCGGTACCGTTTCTACTCAAAGAAGGAGAGCGCCGGGCGCGGGAGTGGCCGCTGCTCAACAAACGCATTCCATCGGCTGACGTAGTCTACGGGAAGGACAAATCGTTCATCTCGCAGGTGGTCAGGGATGGTGAGGAGAACGGCAACCCTCTCTTCTCGGACAAGCTGGACCCCGAGGTCGGGGCCAATGAGCGCATTATCTACTACTTCGTCGACGGTGAGAAGACCCTCAAGCGGTTGGCGCGGGCGAGCGGTCTCGACCTTTTTTCGGCCTTTCGCGCTCTCTACACCCTCGAGAGCAAGTTCATGGTCAAGGTGCTCCGTGAGCAAGGGGAGGCGCGTCAGCGAGAGCGGTCGGTGCTCATTCCCGTCCTGGTCAAGGGTCTCTTCTATGCCATGATTCTTGCCACCATTGCAGGTTTGGGCTTTCTGCGCCCTGGCTTGCTCAAGGTTGTCACCGGCGAGCGAGGCGTGGACGTCGTGCAGTTGGATGATGCACGGGAGGCCTCGCATTTTCGGCAGTTGGAGGTTGCCATGGCGGCCCGTTTCGTGGAACGACTCGCCTGCCCGGCATCGTTGGCTACGCTGGCGGATGAGGGTCTAGTGGAAAGGGCTCCCCTGAGCACCTATCATTTGCACTGTGACGCCAAGCAGGGTTTTTCTCTGGAGTTGGAGGAGCGTCCGTGAGCAACCCCCGGTGGACGTCAACCGACGTGCGACCGGGGGCGCCAAACATTGTCGTATTCAATCAAGTGCCAGATTCCCAGTGATGATAGATGGGCAGGCAGGAGGCAAAGTGGAGAAACGCAGTGCGTCCCGAGCAAATGGCAATCCGTCACATATCGATCTTGAGAATGCAGGATTCGCCCGCCTCTTGATTGGGGAGCGGGGTGTGAATATGAAGTTGCTTGAGGCGCTGACGGGTGCGGAAATCAACCCGCGGGGCAATCGACTGCGCGTGAGCGGCAGCGACGAAGTCACCTTCCTCGCCCTGCGGGCGTTGCGGCAGCTCTACGGCCTGATCGAGAAGGGTTTCCCGGTGGCTGAGCAGGAGATCCAGAAGGCGGTGGATATGCTCAAGGCGGATCACCAGGCCGAGGTGCGCGAAGTCTTCCTTGATACCATATCTATTCCGTCGGCAAAGCGGCAGATCGCACCCCGCAGCCCGGCGCAAAAGGCCTACGTGCAGTCCATCCGGGACCATCATCTGGTTTTTGCTGTCGGACCGGCAGGAACGGGCAAGACCTATCTGGCGGTGGCCATGGGAGTCCAGGCGCTGCTCAATCGGGAGTTCAAGCGCATCGTCCTGGCCCGACCAGCGGTGGAAGCTGGCGAGAAGTTGGGCTTTCTGCCGGGTGACATTGCCGAGAAGGTGAATCCCTACCTTCGTCCGCTCTACGACGCTTTGGAAGACATGATGGACATCGACCGGGTGCGGAAGTACATCGAGCGTGGTGTCATCGAAATCGCCCCGCTGGCGTTCATGCGAGGCCGTACTCTAAACGACTCCTTCGTCATCCTCGACGAAGCGCAGAATACCACGCCTGAGCAGATGAAGATGTTTCTGACCCGCCTTGGCTTCAATTCCCGGGCAGTGATTACTGGTGATGTGACTCAGGTGGATCTGCCGCCGGAGAAGCAGTCAGGTCTAGTTCACGCGGTTTCAGTGCTCACGGACGTCAAGGACATTGGCTTCTGCCATTTCAGCTCCAGGGACGTGGTTCGTCACCCTCTGGTTGCCCGGATTATCGAGGCCTACGATAAGGAAGATGACCGAGTCAAGGCTCGCGGCGAAGGGGCACGTCCCGCCGAATAGACGTTGTCAAGGAACGGCAGAAGAGGCAGGCCGGAGGCAAGGACAGGGAACGGCAAGAGAGGCTACTTCAGAAATTCTTTTTTGAGGAGTTCGGCCATGGCGGGGGCTTCGCGTTCACCTTCGTACTTGCGACCGTTGACGAAAATGGTGGGCGTGCCGCGGACGCCGGCCTTCTGACAGACGGCCATGTCTTCCTTGACTCGCTCGGTGAAGATTCCTTCGTCGAGGGAGGCTTTGAACTTGGCCATGTCGAGGCCGATCTGTTGGGCGTAGCCTTCGAGTTGGGAGCGTTCCAGGGCCTTTTGATTGGCGAAGAGAAGATCGTGGTACTCCCAGAATTTGCCTTGCGAATGGGCGGCCATGGAGGCTTCAGCGGCGAGCTGGGCCTTGTCATGGAATCCCAGGGGGAAATGCTTGAACACGATGCTGACTTTGTCTTTACCGAGAATGTCAATCACACCTTCAAAGAGTGGACCCACTCTTGAGCAGTAAGGTCATTGGAAGTCGGAGCATTCGGTAATCACGATGTCGTCTCCGCTTCCCTTTCGGGGTGAATCACTGATTGGCATTTCGTTGGTGGCCTTGGCCAGCGGCTCCTTGGGGCCTTCGGCTGTCTTCGCCTGTTCAGGTGAAGGTGGTTTGACGCCGTCGATAACGTACTTGCGGTATTTGCCGCCTTCAGCATTCCCCGTGAGGACTGCATGAATGGCTTCGACGGGTACCTTCTTCTCGATGAGCTTATTGGCTTTGGCGATGTGTTTTTCGACCACGGGCTGAAACTCTTCAAAGGGTTTGGCCCCGGTGAGCTTCTCGCCGTTGACGAAGAAGGCCGGTGTTCCGGTGGCTCCAAAGGCCGCGGCCAGGGCCTGATGCCCCTTGAGCCAATCCTCGATCTCCTTGGATTCCTTGTCCTTCTTCCACTTCTCCATGTCGAGCCCCAGGGTCTTGGCGTGGGCTTCGAGGTCGGCATCCTGAAGATTCTTGTTATTTTCGAAGACGAGGTCGTGATACTCCCAGAACTTACCCTGCAGGTGAGCAGCGTAGGCTGCCTTGGACGCGGGCATGGCCCGGTCGTGGAAGCCCAGCGGGTTGTTCATGAAGACGACTTTCACGTCTCCGTCGTAGGTCTTGACAAGTTGGTCCACCGTACCGGTGACCCGCTTACAGAACGGTCATTGGAATTCCGAGAACTCCAGGATGGTAACCTTGGCATCCTTGGGGCCCTTGAAGGGGGCCATGTCGATGCCTTTCGCCACCGTTGGTAGTTTCGCGGCCTGTTCGGCAGTGATGGTTGTTTCTCCTTCCACTTCAACGGACGCGGTACCGACGACGTACCCGAAGAAGAAGGCCACCACTCCGACCGCGAAGATCGAAAGAAGTGCGTTGAGTCGGCTCATGAACATCCTCCAGTTAAAGGAACCAACAAGATTGGCGAGTTATAGCACCGGGCCGCAGGGAAGTCAAAGCAGTGTGCTTTGGGGTGCACATCCGTGACCTGATCCTGGCTGCCCGTGGTGCCGGTCCTCGGCTATTCGTTGTCAGGCCCGTCAGGTCAGAGCGAGGGTGAGAAAGGTCGTTACGAGGACCAGGGCCCCCGCCGCTACCGCCCATGCATAGATAGGTAGACCGCGCTCCTCCCGGCTCAGAAATTCGCCAAAGCGGGTCAGAAGGCCGTCCCGGTCGTCGCGCCGAAAGGTCACAACCGTCACATTATCGGGGCCGCCCCGCTGGATGGCCAGTTCGATGAGTTTCTCCACCGCTTTCTGGGGACCGAACTTCTTCACCGCAATGGCCATCTCCCGACCATCAACCACGTCGTAGAGACCATCAGAGCAAAGCAGCAACGTATCATGCTGCTGCAAAACCTGCGCTTCCGTGCGGACATCCGGTTCGACCTGGGCAAGGATGCCGATGGCCCGCATCAACCGATGGGAGTCACGGTGCCCCCGGGCCTCCTGGGGGCTGATCTGCCCGGTATCCACCAGGAATTGCGCCGCAGTATGGTCTGTGGTCAGACGAATCGGCTGACCGTCACGCAACAGATAGAGACGTGAGTCGCCAACATGGGCGATGTGCGCCAGATTGCCTACCACCGCCACCACCACCGCCGTGGTGCCCATGTTATAGGCATCTTCGTTTGACCGGGACTCGCGATGGACCTCGGTGTTGGCCCGCAGCAATACCTGTTCCAGAAGACTGCGGATCTGGTGCGGGTCGTTCCACTGAATATCTGAACTCTCAACATTCCGGACAATGGTATCGACGCACATGCGGCTGGCCAGCTTACCGCCGAGGTGCCCGCCCATGCCATCGGCAACCACCAGGAGCGTGGCTTCAGGCAACTCCCTGACTTCGAAAGAGTCCTGGTTATCGGACCTTATTTTGCCGACATCAGTACCCTTGCCAATTGTCCCTACCGGTCGAGCCATCCGAGTGCCACCTGCGTGGAAGGAGCCAGCGCCGTGTCGATCCATAGCACCCGTGGGGGCCATCGGTCAAGGAACGCCTTGCTTGCAAGAGAGAGAAACGCCGGGGCGTTGCGTGACGACCGGAGATACTAGGGCTGGGTTACCGCCGGTTGGACCAATGCCGCAGCCTCATCAACGCTGGCCGCACAACGAAATCCGAAGTGATGATAGGGATTATTGGAGGGTACATGCGGCCGCCTGTAGAAGGTGGTCGCATAAGAAGCATCCCAATACCAGGAGCCACCTTTGACGATCTTCTTGTAGTGGCGCCGACAGTCCTTGGCCCCGTCGCAAGGACCGCGGGGGTTCTTGCCTAAACAGGCATCGCCGCACTGTTCGTAGGACTTCGAATACCAGTCGTAGACCCACTCCCAACTGTTGCCGCACATATCGTAGAGTCCGTAGAGTGTCGGTGGGAATTTACCGATCTCCCAGGTCCTTCCCTTCTCGGGGTGGCCGCCCTTGGCCTTCTTAACACCACAGCTCCGCCCGCTCTTGTCCATGATCACGGCCCGCTTGCATGTCGCTTCTTCGTTACCCCAGGGATAGCTTCGGCCATCGTCACCACGGGCCGCATGCTCCCACTCCGCCTCCGTGGGCAGATGCTTGCCATGGACCTCGCAGTACTTGACCGAATCAAACCAGCTGACTCCAGTAATGGGCTGCTGAGGACGGTCGTAATCCTTGTACTTCGGCCCCGCCTTGTCACACTTGCGCGCCTGGACGCACGCTTGATACTCAGCAGTTGTCAATTCGTTGATGTCCATGTAGACAGTATCCACCCAGACCCACGCCATGGGCCGGGTCTCGCGCGGCCCGTCATTGCTGCCCCGCAAGAACCAGCCGCCAGGCACACAGGCCATCCCTGACGGGGCCTCGGCGCAGGGGGCCGGCACCGTG
>CALGBT010000646.1 GCA_937884235.1 uncultured Pseudomonadota bacterium | reverse complement strand
CCTGTTGCCAGCTGCAAGGTGTTTGTCTTCCCCGAACTGAGTTCTCGCACCCTGAGCTCGGACCGACCCAACTCGGTGCGTACGTATGCGACCCGCTGGCCGTCGGGCGAAAGCGCCGGATCGCGGACTCGCTCCCCATCGGTCAGTTGTTTGCGCCAGCCCTGCCTGGGCAGCCGTATGAGATCCTGGAAGTAGTAGTAGGTTCGATGGTAGCGGAAGGCGCTGTAGTAGATGTTTCCGTCGGGGGCCTCCTGAGGCCGGTCGCAGCCACCACGGCAAGTGGTAAGTTTCTTCATGGTGCCGTCGACCAGCAACTCTGCCAGATGCTGAGTCTGGTGGCCGGTTGCTCGGGTCACCAGCAGCGTCCCCCGGGAAGTATATGAGGGCATGGGCAGATACTCGCCGGCGAAGCCCAGGCGGCGTCCCTCCCGTTCCCCCGCAGCGCGAATCTGCGCAATTTCCTCCTGGTAGGCAGTGGTAGTTTCCTGGCGCCAGGTCTCGTACAGATTGACGAAGGTGTCGCCAAAGATACGGCGGGCTTTGATGTTGTAAGAGAGAGGATTGAAGCGTGCGCCCTGTAGTTCCACGAACTCGTAGAGCTTGTCTGAGCCGAAGCGTTGTGCGAGCCAGTGCAGGAAGTAGCTGCCATATAGGTAGGTGTTGGTTCCCCGGGGGAGAGTCAGTGGCGCCCCGGTGATTTCGTCCATCTGTAGCAATTCGCGTTCGGCCACGGCCAGCCGAAGGTAGGTGGAGAAGAGAGGTCCGCCGATGCGTCCACCCGAGTCGATGGAACTCTCCACCTCAACTGCCAGCCCTTCGGTAAACCAATTGGGGAGGGCCCCGTTAGGAAGAAATGTCTTGCCGACAAAGTAGTTCAATATGTTTAGCAATCCAGTCACCCGCTCCAACTGGAAGATATGGACCAGCTCGTGATAGACGAGGATCCGCTTCCAGTTGCCCCAGAAGCCCAGCTCGCCAGAGGCATCGGGGACGAAGGAGTAGAGGAGGACGTGGTTGTAGGGGATGACTGTGGTGAGACCATTGGCAGAGTCAATGTCGTCAACGACGACGAGGTGGGTCCGTTCTGTGGTTTCGAAGCCAAAGCGTTGGTGGAGCTCTTGATAGGCCTCTTCGGCGATGGCAAGGAACTCTCGGGCGAGAGGCTCCTCACCCTGATAGAAGTGGACCCAGAAGTGGTCGGAGCGGAGTGATTTCCATTGCAGGGACCCGTCTGCCCCGGCCTGCGCGTCAGGCGTAGCCAGGAGGCAAAGCAACGCGGCCGCAGCCGCGATTCGCATGGGCAGCCAGGCCAAATCGCTTCGCTCCGTGGCGGGTTCAGCCAGCCAGTTCGACAGCCCTGCCGGTGCGGGCCGATTCGTAGGCAGCCTCGCAGATTCGCATTACCGTCATGCCTTCATCAGGGCCGGGGACGGGGGGGCGGCCTTCCCTTATGGACGCTGCGAATTCAGCCATCTGACCGTCGTAGATGTGCTGGTCGCAGTGGTCTTCTCGTAAGGGGAAGCGCGGTAGCCAGGGGCGTTCGCCCTTGCCAAATTTGGCCATGGTGGGAAAGACCCGGGCGTATCCCGTGGTGCCAAAGAGCTGCGTTGAAGCCTCTGGCCCATCCATGTGGGGGTGCCACCAGCCACTCTCGATGACCGAAGTGATGCCGTTGTCCCAGACAACCATAAGCACGCCTGTATCGTCCACTTTGTAGTCGCCGTAGTGCGTCCCGATGGTGGCGAAGACCCGCACCGGCGTGGGGTCACCGATGAGATAGCGAACGGAGTCCAGGGCGTGTACGCCCATGTCTATCAGGGCCCCTCCACCAGCCAGTTCGGGCTCCACGAACCAACCGACGGGACCCCAGTTCTCGTGGATGCCGTAGCCCTTAGTCTTGACCACTTTGCCGATCTTGCCCTGAGTAACCAACTCTCGCACCGCCTGGAACTCCCGGTCGAACCGCCACATGTGTCCGACCATCAGGCTTAGCTTCTTCTCGGCGGCCAGGGAGGCCATCTTCGACGCTTCGCTGGTATTCATGGCCATGGGCTTTTCGACGAGGACGTGCTTGCCTTCCTGCAGTGCCAGTGTGGTGGCATCGAAGTGGAGGCTGTTGGGTAGCCCGACCACCACAGCATCGACGTCGGGAGAGGTGGCCAGTGCCTCAATGGAATCAAAAAGTCGTCCGTCGGGGAAGGCCTCTGCGAACTTCTCAGCGGTGCCATCATGGCGCGTCCAGACCCCGGCCAGCTCCATGCCCGCAGTGTTCTGAACCGCCTGGGAGTGGAGATTGCCGATGAAGCCGAAGCCCAGAACGCCAACTCGAATCGTACCCATATGCCCCCCGTATTCTGCTCCTTCCACGACCGTGCAAGCATGCCAGCTTCGCGCGTGGTGCGCAAGGACACAGCAACGGCGATTTGAGTTTCGAGGCGGGTTGGCCCGAGGGAGGTTCTCTCGAAAGAATTTGAAAGCCTCACGCGAACGAGATACTATGAAGTGAGGCGCTCTGGCGTACGCGCCTGAGGCTGACACAGCACAACGACATTGGCGCCCAAGGAGTTGTAAGTGGTCCGACGAATCGTTCTGAGTTTTCCACTGCTCGTCCTGTGCTTTCTGGCGACGACCGCATCAGCTCAGGGTTTTCGTGATGCGGAGATCGAGTTTAACCGGGGTGAGTTGCTCCTCGAGATGCGGGACTATCCCAGAGCCATCTTTGCCTTCAACAAGGCCTACACAATTCTGCCAGACCAGCGTTATCTGGCCGGGTTGAGCCGGGCCTACTTTGGCCAGGGCGAAAAGGAGAAGGCGCTGGTCCATGGGCAACGGTATCTGGATCGTGCTGATGATGCTCCCGATAGCAAGGTGAAGGAGTTGGTTGCCGATTTGCGCAACGAGTTTGCCAAGGACCGCGGTCGGGTCGATGTAACCCTCTTCCCACCTGGTGGCAGACTGATTGTTGTGCGGGAAGACGGCAGTCAGGAGACTAGCGCAGTCACCGAGAAGGAGGTGACCCGCTGGTTGCCCTTGGAAGCGGTGACCCTGGTTTACGAGCGAGATGGATTCGAGCGCGCGCAGCAGAAGGTTCAGGTGGAACGGGCCAGGACGCAGACGGTGCGCCTCGAACTCGGCCGAGCTGCCGGGGAATCTGAGTTGGTGGTGGATGCCAACATCCGCTACGCCCTGGTCTACCTGGATGGGAAGGAGGCGGGATACACGCCCTTCAAGAAGCGGGTGGAGGCCGGCGACCATATCGTCCAGGTGTGGGCCGAGGACCATCTGGCCTGGACTGGAGTGATTGACGCTCCGGCAGCCCGTTCCGTCAGTGTGCAGGCCCAACTGGTGCCGGCTGCCGGGCGGGTCAGTTCGATGCCCGCTCCCATGGTCAAAGTGGAGAAGCAGAGCAATTTCTGGCGGCTCTCCACCTGGGGTTGGATTACCATGGGGGCCGGTATTGCGGCGGGAGGAGCGGCGGGCTACTTCTACTACTCGTTCAACCAGAAGTGGGCCGAAGTGAATGCCGCCGACGGCGACGATGACCTGCAGAACCAGCTCTTCACTGAAGCAACCGGCTTCTACAATACGACTATCATCGCCGGGATTACCGGCGGTGCGCTCATTGGCGGCGGACTGTTGATGGTCTTGCTTGATAAGGGCGATGAACTGGATAACGCCGCAACATTCGAGTTGCTCAGCATTGCTCCAACCTTCGCCCCGGACGTGGTGTCGCTGGATGCCGCGTTTTCGTTTTGATGCGTAGCACTGCAACAAAGGAGTCTCCGATGACGGGAATGAACCGTTTTCGCCCCGCCGCTCTCTATTTTTTGGCTATCTTCGCACTGCTTGCGCTTTCTGTCTGTGCGGGAGGCTGCGCTCCGGGCTTGGAAAAAACAGGTAACGGTGACAAGGCGGACGCCGACAATGACAGCACCGGGGACGGCACCACAGGCCTTTGTGAGGAGCCGGAACCCGACTGTTCGACGTGGAAGATGATGGTCACGGTGGGGGAAGGGGATGATGCCGAAGAGGTCACGTTCACGCCGGGGGCCAACGGCATCTGCGCTGAGAAGGTGGGTGTTGCTCAGTGCGTTGGGCAGGATTGGATTTGCACTTTTGATGGGGTGGAGCTGGCGGTCAACGATGATGTCTGTGACAACGTAGATTCTGACTGCGATGGGATCTCTGATGTGGATGAGGTTGCCGCGGCGGACATTCCCAGTTGTGCAGCCGGGCTCAAGGATGGCGTTCTGGCCGGAGTCTGCAAAGATGTTCAGGTGGTTTGTGGGGACGATGGCAAGCCGCAATGCGAATTCGCCGCGCTTACAGGCTACGTGGCTGAGGAGGGATTCGACGCCGATGACCTGGGTCTCTGGTGCGACGGCAAGGATAATGACTGTGATGGTGACGTAGACGAAGAGATGATCTCGGACAAGGGCTATGAAGGGCTGGTGGAAACGGCCAACTTCGAGTTCGACGATTGTCCGGAGTTGACTGGTGTTTGCGGAGGGAAGGTTAGTAGCGCCGAAGGTTACACCGGTGCGTTGTTGCTGATGTGTGACAAGAACAAGAAGAAGATTCAGTGTGCCTATGCCTGTGGCGGCGGATTCCCGGACACAGAAACATGCAACTACGACGAAGAGCTTGTGGCCGCAGGCTATGAGGCTGAAGAGACCCTTTGCGACGGCCTCGACAACGACTGTGACGGGGTTATGGATGATGTCTTTGATGTGGAGGCCAGCGGTTGTCCCTATCAGGGCGTCTGTGCGGGCAAAGTTGAAGCCATCTGCAAGGATGTCGACGATTCCGAAGAGTATGTACCGGGGTGGGTTTGCATCTTTGACAGCTCCCTCTATCTGGACCCGAGCTTCGAGTATCAGGATCTTGCTGCCTGTGTAGGGGAGCCAGGCTGTGGAGCCGAGAGCACCTGCGATGGCCTCGACAACGATTGTGACGGAATGGTTGACGAAGGCCTGGTCTGGCCCCGGGAGTGCTTCTCGCAGTTTGCCGATGGCACGGTGGACTACCACTGCGACGACGAGGACCTGCCGCAGTGTGCTCAGTACCACCCGGAGTGTGCTGAAGCGGAGGCTTTGGCATTCGTGGACTGTCCGGTGCGGGAGAAGAAGGACGTCGCCGGCGTGAATGCTTGGGTGCCGGTGCTGGCTGATGACGGGGGCCCCTTTCTTCCCGGCGTCTGCGCTCCGGATGACGAAGGTGTTTCCAGCGTACGCTACAGTTGCGTCCCCCTGAACGTGGACACGGACGAAGAGCCCGAGACCAATGTCTGGGCCTGCAACTACGACCTCGTGGAGGACTACAACGCGACGGAGTCGTCTGCTGACGTTGAGTGGTGTGACGGACAGGACAACAATTGCGATACCATCCCCGATGGTGAACTGAAGCCCAACGGCACCATCGTTTACATCAAGGCCGTCAAGCCTTCGCCGCATGTGCCTTGCCGGACCCTGGGGGCGTGCGCCGGCAACTGGGAGGCTACTTGCAACAAGGGTGGTGTCAACCCCGGCAAGTGGTTCTGCGAGTATGACAGCGACGATATCGAGATGGACGACCCCAACAATCCGGATTGCGATCCCGGCTATGCCAACTGCATCTGGGCCGAAACCCGGTGCGACGGACTGGACAACGACTGTGATGGCTTGGAAGACGAGCTACTGGATGGGTACGAAGTCGACCTGGATGTCGCTTGCGCGGACGTTAAGGGTGTGGGCGTCTGCAAGCTCGAGGATCTCAACACGGTGTGTGTGGATCTGGGCGGGGCCAAGGGCTTCGCTTGCGATTTCTCGGGGGTGGAGTTCTATTATCCCATTGAGGAATCGACTCCCGGTGTTCCGCGGGCGAAGTCGTGCGATGG
>CALGBT010000645.1 GCA_937884235.1 uncultured Pseudomonadota bacterium | reverse complement strand
CTGAATCCCCTCGACCTTGATTCCGATGACGACGGACTCTTCGACGGCGACGAGCACAACTGGAACTTCGACATGGATGGCGATGGTCTGGCCAGCGTCCTCGATGCTGATTCTGACGACGACGGGCTCTTTGACGGGACCGAGATGGGTGTGGTGCAGGCGGTGGGAGATGGGCAGGCCGAGCTGGACGGCGAGGTCGTGGTCCTGCTGGGGACCGACCTCAGTGCCGGTAACTTCCGGAAAGATGAAGACCCGGACACCCTCACCTTCATGCTGGTGGCGGATACTGACCGAGGCGGTCTGCCGGATGGCGTGGAAGATGAAAATGCCAACGGCAAGATTGACGAACTGGAAACAGACCCCAACGACCCCAGCGACGATCTTGCGGTGGACGAGGATGCTGACGGCGACGGGCTGCTCAACGGACTGGAGCAGGAGATCGGCACTGACCCGTACAACGCTGACAGCGACGGCGATACCATTCCCGACCCGGTGGAAGTGGGTGAGGATACAGCCAACCCGCTGGACAGCGACGGGGACGGAACCATCGACGCGCTGGATACCGATTCCGACGACGATACCATTCCCGACAAGACCGAGGCCGGCGACGAGGACCTCGAAACTGCACCGGTGGACTCTGACAGCGACGGCACTCCCGACTACCTTGACCTCGATTCCGATGATGACCTGCTGTCGGACCAGGACGAGGCGACCTTCTACCTCACCGACCCCACCAACGCAGATAGTGACGGCGGCGGGGCGGGCGACTACCTCGAAGTTACCCAGCATAAGTCTGACCCCAACGACCCGGATGATGATTTTCGGGGCTGGTTTGAAGATGGGGCCAATATCCAGGGAGGGAGTTGCTCCGCTACATCTGGTCACCCCGAAGTTGCTTGGGGGCTGGTTCTGTTGCTGCTGGCAATTAGCCTCTTGCGTTGGCGTCGGTTGGCCCCATTCCTGGGACTCATGGTCCTGGTCTGGGCGATTCCAGCCCAGGCCCAGTATCAGCCCGACCCGGTCTACCATCCCGATGCCCTCAAAACCGACATCTCAGGTAATCCATATCGGCTTACCGTCGATGGCGACGGGGTTTTCTCGGTCTATCGCGGCGGCTCTCTGGAGCACTTCGAGTTTCGAGGCAGCGCGGTGCTGCACTACGCCAACACTCCATTGACGGTGGTGGTGGACGGTGAAACCTCGCGCCAGCTCATCAGCCAGAGATTCGAGACGCACCTGCAGGCGGCCTTCGGTCTCCTCGGTTTTCTGGAGGTGGGTGCTCAGGTTCCTTTGGTCATTTACCAGGAGGGGCAGCTGCCCGGAATGAAGCTGGGAGGCATTGATGCCATGGGCGGCGGCAACGCCGCGCTCTTTGCCAAGGTCGAGGCCCTCTCGCCCCATCGCTTTCCAGTGGGAATTGCTCTGGCACTGCCAGTCTACCTGCCCCCGCTGGGCGGCGACTACGCAGGTTTTGACGGTATCGGTGCCGCTCCCACCCTGGCCATTTCAAGCCATTTTCAGGATGTCTGGCTGAGCCTCAACCTGGGCTATCAGGTGCAGCCGGACCAGACCATCCTGAACATCGTCGATGATGACAAGATCATCTTCGGCGTTGGGGCCACCTACGCACTTACCGGGAGTTTGGAGGCAGGCCTCGAGATGGTGGGAGCCACCCGCGCCGCAGCCCCTTTTGCCAGCGGTGATGAAGTGCAGGCGGAAGTCGATGCCGGCGTGAAGTACACCCTCGGCCCGATTCGGGTCATTGCCGGGGTTGGCAAAGGGCTTTCCCATGGCTTCTCGACGCCCAGTTTTCGTGCCTTTGCGGGGGCCGAGTACGCCTGGAAGCCTAACCCCGACCGGGACGGCGACGGCATCACGAATCTCCAGGATGATTGCCCCGATGTAGCTGAAGATGCCGATGGTTTTGAAGACGGCGATGGTTGCCCCGATGAGGACAACGACAAGGACCGCATTCTCGACAAGGACGACCAATGTCCGGACCAACCGGAGGACTACGATAGCTTCCAGGATGTGGACGGCTGCCCGGACCCCGACAACGATGGTGATGGTCTCAAGGACCCTGACGACCAATGTCCCCTGAAGGCTGAGGATATCGATAAGTTTGAGGACGAAGACGGTTGCCCTGATCCGGACAACGATGGGGACGGTATCCCCGACGTTAAGGACAAGTGCCCCAACGAGCCGGAGACCATCAACGACTATCAGGACGAGGATGGTTGCCCTGACAAGAAGCTGGCCGAGTTCCAGAGGGAAGAGCGCAAGATTCAGATTCTGGAGAAGGTCCACTTCAAGTTCATGAGTCACGAAATTCAGCCTGCCTCATTTGAAATGCTCGACCAGGTGGCCCAGATTCTCAAGGACAACCATCAGGTCCTCTTCGTGCAGATTGAGGGCCACACCGACCGTACTGGTAATCGCAAGTTCAATATGACCCTCTCGTTGAAGAGGGCCCAGGCAGTGGCCGATTACCTGGGTTCCAAGGGGGTGGACAAGGGCCGACTCAGTGCCAAGGGCTATGGTGATACCAGGCCCGTGGACTACCGCAACGGGCCCGAAGCGAATTTGAGCAACCGGCGCGTCGAGTTCAATATCCTGAAGTTCTCAGAGTAAGAGAATACCCCCGTATGAGTGCGAGAGAAAGTCCCGAGTGGTGGGCGTGCGGAGAGCAGGTGTCTAGAGTTCGCAGAGTATTGGTGAGTGTTTCAGACAAACGGGGGCTGGTGGCTTTCGTTGCCACCCTGGTGCGTCATGGCAGCGAGATCATCGCCAGTGGCGGGACCGGAAAGGCATTGGCTGAAGCCGGAATCCCAGTTACTGACATTGCCGACGTCACGGGTAATCCCGAGGCCTTCGGCGGGCGGATGAAGACTCTCTCTTTTGCTGTGGGGGCCGGGTTGCTGTTCCATCGGGAGCGGGATGG
>CALGBT010000644.1 GCA_937884235.1 uncultured Pseudomonadota bacterium | reverse complement strand
GAGGCGGCTCTCGGTGGACTTGAGCTGATAGAACGCGGTGGACACGTAGTCCTCGTCGACAGTGGGGTCAGTGGCATCTGAGCTGCCCCCTTCCGTCGCCGTCCACACCGCGTGGGGGTACGTATAGGCGGACGCAGTCGCGGTCTTCATGAGCAGGGTCCAGCCGCCGCCATCGGTGGTCATGTCGCACCAGGCCTTGAAGGAAGCAGCCTGGCCATCGCCATCGACATCCAGGGTGTAGATGCCATCTTCGGCCTCGGGCAAAACTGCGATAATCGCCTTGCAACTCACCCAGGAGCAGCCCTCGTTGATCTCGTCGCTGCAGTTGTCGTCGAGGAGAGTGGTGCAATCTTCATCAACACCGGGGTTCACATTCCCATTGTCGTCTTTGCAGTCTCCCACAACCACAGCAGTGTGCAGAGCAACAGCCTCGCATGCACAGATGCTCTCTTCCTCGATGCCAAAGCCGTCCGCATCGCCGTCGAAGTAGAAGGTCGTGCAGTCCACGGTATCCGCCGGGTCGGTATCGCCGTCGCAGTCATTGTCAAGACCGTCGCAAACCTCTTCTCCTGCCCCTTCCAACGGGTCGCACTCCTGCTCCTCCCCATCAAGGCAGGTGGGCACCGTGTGCAGGCAAACGCCTTGGCCGCAGGTCTTGTACCCGAGACTCTCGTCATATTGGCCGTCACAGTCGTTGTCGAGGCCGTCGCAGACCTCCGCACCGACCCCGGCCTTGGGATCGCACACTTGCAACTCGGCCTCGACGCAAGCGGGTATGACCTGGTGACATTCGCCCAGCCCACAAGTAAGCACCGGCAAGTCCTCGTCCACCAACCCGTCGCAGTCGTTGTCCAGGCCGTCGCACACTTCCAGGGCGACTCCCAGATAAGGATTGCAGATGGCCACCTTGCCATCCTCGCAATAATCCATTTCGTGGAGGCATTCCCCGAGCCCGCAGATCACTGTTCCGAGGTCCTCATCCTTGTCGCCGTCACAGTCGTTGTCGACGCCGTCGCAGACTTCTGGCCCGGCCCCGGCGAAGGGGTCACAATCCTGCAGCACGCCGCCGACGCAGGACGAGACGGTGTGGAAGCATTGCCCCTTGCCACACGCCAGAGTGGCCAGCCCCTCGTCCGTCTTGCCGTTGCAGTCGTTGTCAAGGCCGTCGCAGATTTCGTCCCCAGCACCGGCCAGCGGGTCACATTGCTGCGCCTCCCCGTCGGCACAGGCAAGGATGGTGTGGGCGCAGCTCCCCAGGCCGCACGAGACGAAGCCCAGAGCCTCGTCCACCAATCCGTTGCAGTCGTTGTCGAGACCATCGCAGATCTCCGGGGCGATTCCCGCAAAGGGGTCGCAGACGGTGGGCTTGCCCGCGGTGCAGGCGGGTACCGCGTGCGTGCAAACGCCCTTGCCACAGTTCACCTTGCCCAGCCCCTCGTCGGTCTCGCCGTTGCAGTTGTTGTCCAGGCCGTCGCAAAGCTCCAGGGCCCCAGGATGGATTTCTGGGTTCGATGGAGCACAGTCTGCTTCGTTGGCTGTTTCATCGCCATCGACATCGTCATCGCACAGGTCACCAGCCCCATCCCCATCTAGATCGCTCTGACTGCTGTTCTTCAGCCCCGGGCAGTTGTCGAGAGGGTCGGGGATGCCGTCCCCGTCGGCATCGATGTCGCAAAGATCACCAAGGCCGTCCTGGTCCTGATCTTCCTGCCCGGGATTAGGCAGTTGCGCGCAGTTGTCTTCCATGTCAGGAATCCCATCGCCGTCGCCATCTTCATCTTTGCAGTCGGGCGTGCCGTCCTTGTCGGCATCGGGATAACCCTCGTCCACCGACCCATCGCAGTTGTTGTCGATGCCGTCGCAGAGTTCCTTGGCAGTAGGGCTGACGGCCGAATTCAGGGGCTGACAGTCGTCGGCGTCCAGCGTCCCGTCCTCGTCATCATCGTCATCTATGCAGTCCTTCCAGCCATCCGCATCGGAGTCCTTGAAACCTTCATCCACCAGGAAATTACAGTTGTCGTCGAGACCGTTGCAGAGCTCCACGGCCCCCGGGTGAATGGCCTCGTCGAGGGGGGCGCAGTCTGCATCGTCGGCGGTCTTGTCGTTGTCGTCGTCGGCATCGCAGGCATCGCCGAAGTTGTCGAGGTCGGTATCGGTCTGCAGTGGGTTGTGCTTGCCGGGGCAGTTGTCCTGCACATCGGGAATGCCGTCCCCGTCGAGGTCTGACTCCAGGCAGTCGGCTACGCCATCGCCGTCGGTATCCTCGAAGTTCTCGTCCACTTCGCCATCGCAGTCGTTGTCCTCGCCGTCACACTTCTCGGCATGGGCTTCGGCGCCGTCACATGCCATCTTGCCGGCGCTACAGATGTTGGTTCCGGGGCAGGAGCCGAACTGATTGGTGATGAAACATTCATCGCCCCCCGTCCCCTCATCCACCTCACCGTCGCAGTTGTCGTCGATGCCGTTGCACACGTCGGCCGCCGGGGTGGTGGCGTCGCAGTCAGTCAGGCCGGTGGCTTTGCAGAACCGTTCGCCATAGCAACGTCCCAGCAGGTTCTCGACGTAGCAGGAGGTGCCGGCCAGGGCATCAGCGTGCCAGGGCTGGCAGGAGCACTGGCCGTTGTCGCGGACACAATGCTGCGCCACACCGGCGCTGACATCGGTTGCCTCCTGGCAACTGTAGCCCGTTGGGCAGTCGCTCTGTTCAGCACAGCTGCTGCCGCAGAAATTCCCGTCCGGCCCGTACACGAGACATGCCTGGCCCGCGTCAATATCATCGCTCCAGCACTCCTCGTTGCTGTTGCACGGGCGGCACTGCTCCACGTGGGGAGGAATGCAAAGG
>CALGBT010000643.1 GCA_937884235.1 uncultured Pseudomonadota bacterium | reverse complement strand
TGTTCGCACCGCGCTGTCGTGCGTGTTCGTATTCTTCCAGCACCAATACCCCCGGGAATCCTGGCTGAGCTTGCGGGTTTGCGCCGACGCTCTGCTTTGGAAGCCTCGCCCCTCTATGGTGAACATGCCCACCGCATCCGGGCATTGACAGAGGCTCTGGTTTCCGGACGTCCGGAGGTGCCGGCAGCTCGTCCGGAGCGCTCCTTTCTGCGTGTGGCATCGTGGAACCTGGCGCGTGGTCGCCATCTTGATGCCACTATCAGGTGGATGTTGGACGACCCGGAATTCGCCACCCTGGATGCGCTTCTGCTGTGCGAAGTTGACGTGGGGATGGCCCGCTCGGGGAATCGCAACGTGCCCGCTGAGATTGCCGCGGCACTGGGGTTCGAATGGGTATTTGGCAATTCGTATCTCTGCCTCAATCACGGCGACTTTCGGGATGGCGAACAAGCTCTCGGTAACACGCTGGGCATGCATGGGAATGCTGTTCTCAGTCGCTATCCCATCCGGGCTGCCAGTAACTGCTCAATTCACGTGACGCGGGACAAGTTCGAAAGCAAATCGGAGCCTCGCCTCGGGCACAAGAAGGCTCTGTGCGTTGACGTGGAGACCCCCCTCGGGGTGATTTCGCTGGTGACAACTCATCTTGATTCCGTCGCGACCTGCCGGCAGCGAGAGGCGCAAATGGAGGATATTCTGGCCGCGGTCAAAGGCCGGGAGCGGGTGCTCATTGGCGGTGACTTCAATGCCACTACCTTTGATGTCGGCGGGGCAAAAACTGCGCTGTCCGTGGGTGGCAAGGTCATGCGGGGGGGGATTGGCCACATTTTCCACCACTACCTCCACCCCTACGAACGCTACGAGAAGGGGCTCTTCGACAGATTGGAGGAGCACGGATTTGCATGGCGGAATTTCAATGACCTCTCCCGGGAGACTTTTCGCTATGACCTGCATTGCCCGCATAGCGTGTCGGAGATGCGCGAACACGTTCCGGAAATGCTGGTGCGGCTGGCCCAAAGGCTCACCGCCAAATGGGGTGGCAAGGCGCGGGGGCGTTTGGACTGGATGGCAGGCCGGGGACTGAGTGCGCTGGGCGCTGGAGATGGTTGCGATGGCGATGGCGATGGCCGAATTGCCCATCGCCCGAGGGTTAGACCGGTGCCCAGGCCTGACGGTGTAGCTTTGTCTGACCACGACATTCTGCTTGCGGATATTGTGCTCGACTAGGGAAAAGGAGGAAGCAATGCTCAAACGGGGATTGTTGCTGATGGTGTTGGTCGGGGCAATTGGTAGTAGCTGTACACCGGCCCATGCGGGGCGCACTGTGGGCCAAGGAGTCCTGCAACTCGAGGGAAATCTGGGCGGCCCGCTAATCACCAATCTGGGGCCGGTCATGCCCATTCCCAATCTGCCCCTGGGCGCTAGGTACGGCTTGACCGAACGAATAGATGTGGCGTCCCACCTCAATCTGTTGCCCCTTGGCATGGGTGGCTTCATGGCCCTTGATGCCGGCGTCACTTATGGGCTGGTCAAGCACGAAGGGCGCAACGGCCCCAACCTCGCCACCCAGGCCGGGGCGATCCTGTTGACTGATTTCAAAGATGGGGCCCGAATTTCGCCCACCCTGGACATTGCTGGGGGATACACCTTCGGGTGGTTCACGCCCTATGCCGGGGCCGAATTCGCCGTCGATGCCTGGGGTGGTCGCCTGCTGGGCAATTTCTTTGCCGGTTTCGAAGCGGACCTGGGCAACTGGACCCTGGCCGCATCAGGGGTCTGGTTCACGCCCTGGTTCGATACCTTTTCATCAGTGGTGGATTATGTCTCTCCCGGGGAGGCTGGTGCCGTGGGTTGCCTGCTGGGGGTCAAGTACCGTATTCGCCTTTCCGGAAGCAAGGAGGGAGACCATGAGTAGACTGGTAATCGCGATCCTCGTTGTGGTTGCTGCAACCGGTTGCGTCAAACTCGATTTCTTCCTCTGGGACGGGGTGCCGGCGACGCTGGAGGAGTACGACTTCTCGTCTGAGGACCTGGACGGGATTCCCCCCGATCGGATTACCAGCGAACTGATACCGGTTGGGGAGAGCGGGGACGAGATTCATGTCCTCTTCGTGGCCCGGGATGAAGCCAAGCTTGACCCGGCACTGGCGGCAGACAAGGGCATCACGGTGATTTTCTCCCATGGTCGGTACAACAACATGCTCAAGTATGTTTATCGGCTGGGGTACTGGGAGGACATGGGCTTCAACGTGCTCATGTATGACTATCGCGGCTATGGCGCCAGCAGCGGCGAGACCAGCGAGACCAACATGTACGAGGATGTGGTCGCGGCATATGACTATGCGAAGACGCAACCAGGGGTCGGGACCATTGTTTCCGTGGGGTACTCGCTGGGGGGCGCTGCGGCTGTCTATCTCTGCTCAGAGGAGAGCGGTCGCAAGGTCGCAGCCTGCATCGTCGAAGCCACCTTCAGCAGCGTTGACCAGATGGCCGATATGGCAGGCTACTATGACTTTCAGGGCTCCTGGTTTGCCGATACCGAATTTGATACTGCCGGCCGAGCCGCGCGTATCGACTTGCCGTTCATGGTAATGCACGGTACTGCGGACAAGCGCATCGACGTGGCCCACGGCCAACGGATCTGGAGTGCCGTCAAAGCGAATCATCCGGCCAACCGTTTTCACAAGGTTGAAGGGGCCACCCACAACAACATTCCGGTGCCGTCTTACAAGGTCGATGATGAACCCCGAGAGTACTCCTATCCGGACGAACTCCCCGCCGATCTCTATGCCGAATTCGAGGAGTACAAGGGCTGGATTGTCGACTTCCTGGTTGACGGGCTCGGGGATTGAAAGAGTACCGTGAGCATCAGCACGAGCAGCCATTTGGATTTCATCGCGTCCTCCCAACAGGGCCGGCTAGACGCGGCCCCCAAGCGTGGGTTCCAAAATTACCGTCGGCTGCGTACGAAGGAGGATCGTGGAAGTTCGGCCAATTGCGACATTGCCGCCTGCGCGGGCGCATCCCTGATTTGATTCTCAAGTTCCGGTCCCCACACTCGGCAATGTCATCCCGAACGGCGGCCTGCCGCCGGAGGGATCTCTGCGTGGCTTGGAAGTGCCTTAGAAGAGACCGGGTGGGGCCGCCTGCGCTGAACACTTGGCGATCCTGAACGCGTCTGCGATACTTGAGACGCGACGACCCCCGGTCGGGTGCTCGGAGGATACCTTGAAGAAATTGAAGCTGATGTTGGTAGGGCTGGTACTGGTCTCTCTCTCCTGCTCACAGAGCCCTGGGGAGACCGTTCAGGTTCCCCTGGTGGATGCCGGTGACGACGGGAGACGGGGCGAAAACGTGGATGTTGTGGTTGAGTTGGTCTCCGAGGTCGATGTCCCCGATGCTGGTGATCAGTTGTTCTTTGATTTTCTCGCAGATACGGGGCCGGACGGTCTGGCCCGGACGTGCGCACTGGGCGAGGGCTGCTTTCTCGATCCCTGTGATGAAAACGAGCTGTGTCAGTCAGGGTGGTGCGTGCAGCACCTCGGGGACGGCCTTTGCTCTGAGGCGTGCCAGGAGGAGTGTCCGGCCGGGTGGAGTTGTCAGCAGGTTGCGGGTACCGTGCCGGACGTTGTCTATATCTGCGTCTCCGATTTCGCCAACCTCTGTCGGCCGTGCCATACCAACGATAATTGCACAAGTGTCGGCGGGGCCAGTGATGCCTGTGTCGACTATGGGACTGGCGGGCACTTCTGTGGTGGACCTTGTGGAGAGGATGAGGCCTGCCCCTGGGGCTTCACCTGCAAAGAGATTCCGACGGTGGAAGGGACCTTGCTCCAACAATGCGTGAACGATGCGGGCCAATGCCCCTGTACGCAGAGTTCGGTTTCGCTGGGCCTGACCACCGCCTGCGAGGTGGCCAATGAGTTCGGCACATGTGCCGGCAAGCGGACCTGCACTGTGGATGGGCTGTCGGCCTGCGACGCGGCGCAACCCGCGGTGGAAACCTGCAATGGCATTGATGATGACTGTGATGGTGAGGTGGACGAGCCGCAGCTGGAGGGCGGGAAATACGTTGAACTGTGTACTGATGGAAATGCCTGCACTGAAGATACGTGCGTCGGGGCAGAGGGCTGCCTCAACGTGATACTCGAAGCGGGTGAGTGCACCGATGAGAATCCGTGCACCGTGGCAGATCACTGCGTCGCCGGAGTCTGCATGGGTGACGCGGTTGAATGTGACGACGGTAATCCCTGCACCGACAACATTTGCACCGCGACGGGGGGCTGTGTGTATCCACCGATGGTGGCCCCCTGTGATGACGGCAACCCGTGCACCCTGGCCGATCAGTGCGTCGACGGCATCTGCGTGGGGACAGGCGTCGAGTGTGACTGCCAGCAGGATGCCGATTGCGCAGAGTTGGAGGATGGGGACCTGTGCAATGGAGTGTTGTACTGCGACCTGAGTAAGCTGCCCTATCAGTGCGCCGTGGTGCCGGAGTCCGTGGTCTCCTGCCCGGAGCCGGAGGGTCTTGATGCCATCTGCCAGGCTCCGCTCTGTGACCCTGGCAGCGGGGCGTGCTCATTTGTGCCGGCCCATCAGTCGGGGGCCTGTGAGGATGGTGAGCCGTGTACCATCTCGGACAGTTGTGTCGATGGGGTCTGCGCTCCCGGAACGCCGCTCAATTGCAATGATGGAAACCCGTGCACTGACGATGTCTGCCTGCCCGGAGTGGGCTGCTCCTACACCCATAATGGGGCCCCTTGTTCTGATGGCAGTGCCTGCACGGTTGGCGACAAGTGTGCCATCGGCGAGTGCGTTCCCGGGGAATCCATGGCCTGTGACGACGGCAACCCCTGTACCGGAGATTCTTGCAGTGAAGCGGTGGGCTGCGTCTTCTTGCCCATGGACGGTGCGTGTGACGATGGCAACAGTTGCACCGTGGGTGACCATTGCCAGATAGGCAAGTGCGTGGCCGGCTCCGGTGCCGATTGCAACGATGGAAATGTGTGCACCGATGATACGTGTCAGCCGGAGAGCGGCTGCTTGCATGCCCTCAATAGCGCTCCTTGCGACGATGGTGACATTTGCACCACGGGCGACCACTGCGAGCTGGGTGAATGTGGGCACAGTGGTGAACTCGTTTGCAAGGACAACAACCTCTGCACGGCCGATTCCTGCGCCCCCCTGGTGGGCTGCCAGTTCGCTCCGGTGGACGGAGGCGACTGCACGGACATGAACCTTTGCACGGCGGGCGACAAGTGCGTGGGCGGGTTTTGCCAGCCAGGGGCTGCGATCAAGTGTGACGACCAGAACTTTTGCACCGACGATAGCTGTGAGCCTGGCGCCGGATGTGTCAATGCGAACAACTCAGCTCCCTGCGACGACGGCGATGTCTGCTCCGTTCTGGACGCGTGCGAGAATGGATCTTGCCAGCCTGGCAACCAGATCGGTTGTGACGACGGCAATGTCTGCACTGACGATTGGTGCGACGCGAATTCCGGCTGCCAGCACAGCCCAACACCAGGTCTCTGCAATGACGGCAATGCGTGCACTACCGCTGATTCTTGCGTCGACGGGGAGTGTGCTGGTGGCCCAGTCCTCGTCTGCAACGATGAGAATGTCTGCACCGACGACAAATGTGATGAAAATGCCGGCTGCCAGTACACGGCCAACAGCGCGGCATGTGAAGACGGGAACGCCTGTACCGTTTCCGACCAGTGCCAGGGTGGCAAGTGTTCCCCCGGTGGTGCTAAGAACTGTAATGACGACATTGAATGCACCGACGACTCTTGTGACCCGCAGTCTGGCTGCCAGCATACCCCGGGGCAGAACTGTTGTGCCCCGTCCGGACAGCGCTTGCCGTTCAATTCGCTTGTGGATGGAGGCCAGGCAAGCTGCTTCGCCTCGGGTAATCCCTGTCCTTACGATGTGGCCTACTGGAGTACGTCACATATTCGCGGCTTTGCGGCGTTTGGTGAATATGTAACGTGCGGTGGTACCACGGGCTGTGCGGCTCACGTCGGCATTGGAACCTACGGAGGCGGTGGCAACGTCTGTCACGGGAAGTGGGATGTGTACTGCGATGGCGAATTCCAATGTTCCATCAACATCCTGGGCAAAGTTTGCACGGGCACGGCCATGACTAACGGTTGCCAGTGCGATTTCCCGGGACCGCGGATTTGCTCGACCATCAAGCTGGTTGCAGCTCAGGACGGAAACAACACGGCGGCCTGCTGTGGGGGCTCTCAACCCGACTCGGCCATCGACGCGATCAGCGTCTGGTAGGGATAGAGTATTGAGGGCCGGCCGTGAACCGGTTCTCCCTCTCCTTGACTTGCCAGGCTGCTGGTGCTCTAATTCCTGAGAAAGCGTTTCAAGCCAAACCAGGAGCAACGAATATGAGACGGACTATCTCCGGGCTATGCCTGGCAATCTTCGTGTGTGGGTGCGGGGCAAGTGGTTCCCGCGTGGAGGCGTTCCTGGATCTACACGTGGAAGACGGGACGCCGCAGGTGGCAGACTTGACTCCCGAGGCTGTGACGTTTGTGGAAATCCGGCCTGAAGAACTTCCTCGAAGCGATGTTTTTGCAGACGAAGTTGACCCGGGCTGCTCCCCTGGGGATGGCTGTTTCCTCGACCCCTGTACCGACAACAGCGAGTGCCTCTACGGCTGGTGCGTGGAGCATATGGGCAACCAGGTTTGCTCCAAGACGTGTATTGAAGAATGCCCCGATGGTTGGCAATGCAAGGAAGTCGCCAGCGGTCCGGATCTCGTCTATGTGTGCGTTTCTCCATATGCCCACCTTTGCCGACCGTGCCACACCGGGGCGGATTGCAAGTCCCCATCCGGGGTTGAAGACGTCTGCCTCGACTTCGGTGATGTGGGGAGATTCTGTGGGGCCGATTGCTCGGCCGGGCAGGGTTGTCCTGGGGGGTACCAGTGCCAGCAAGCGCAGACTGTGGAGGGGGGCAGCGTCATGCAATGTCTGCCCGAGAGCGGCCAGTGCGAATGCTCTCAGCAGGCCGTCAAGCTGGGTCTCACCACCACCTGCCACTCAACCAACGAGTGGGGGAGTTGCCCCGGGACCCGGGTCTGCGGCCCGGCGGGCCTCTCCTCGTGTGACGCGGCCATGGCCGCTGAGGAAGCGTGCAATGCAATCGATGACGACTGTGACGGTGAAGTCGACGACTTCCTTTGCGACGATGGCAAGGTCTGCACCGCCGACGCATGTGGCGGTGTGGAGGGCTGCCAGTTCACGCCGCTGACCGGCATTGCTTGCGACGACGATGATGCCTGCAGCGAAGGCGACTACTGCCAGGAGGGGGAGTGCAAGGGCACTGTCGTCCAATGCGATGACGCTGACCTCTGTACTGATGATTCCTGCGACCCAGCCACTGGCTGCCTCAATCCCTTCAATTCGGTCCCCTGCGATGATGGTGACCCCTGCACCTTCGACGATACCTGTCAGCAGGGGGAATGCCACGGAGCCTTGCTACCCTGTGACTGCAAAGAGACCTCCGACTGCGGCGCGCTTGAGGACGGCAACTTCTGCAACGGAGCGCTCTTCTGCGATACGACGCAGTTCCCACAGTCTTGCGAAGTGGACCCGAATTCGGTGGTGGAGTGTCCGGAGGCTGAGGGGCTCGGTTCCGAGTGTCTCGCCCCGGCCTGTGCACCAGCCAGCGGCGAATGCAGTCTGGTGCCGGCCAACGAAGCCGGTGCCTGCGACGACGGCAACGCTTGCACGGTCGGCGAGAGCTGCGCCGGCGGCGTGTGCCTTGGCGGGGTCGCAGTCAACTGCAACGACACCGACCCATGTACAACGGATGGCTGTGCGCCTGACGAGGGCTGCACCTACCAGTTGAATGTGGCGCCTTGCGATGATGGCAATCTCTGTACGCTGGGAGATACCTGCGGCGGCGGGGCGTGCAAACCGGGTCCGCAGGTCCTCGCCTGCAATGACGGCAATGTCTGCACCGACGACTCCTGCAGTCCCGGGGTGGGATGCGTCCATGTGGCTAACCAGGCCGACTGCGACGACAACAACAGCTGCACTACTGGGGACCATTGCTCGGGTGGGGCGTGCGTCGGCTCCGGGGCGTTGCCGTGCGATGATGGTAACCCTTGCACCAAGGATCTCTGCCTCCCCGACGGCGGCTGCGCCACGGAGAATATCGATGCCGCGTGCTCCGACGGCGACCCCTGTACGCTCAACGATTTCTGCCAGGCAGGTTTGTGTCTGGCTGGCCCCGAACTGAACTGTGACGATGCCAATCCTTGCACCGATGACTCGTGCAACGATGCGGGTGTCTGCATCCACCCGGCCAACGAGGCGGCCTGCAACGATTCCAATCCGTGCACCGTTGGTGACCACTGCCAGGGTGGGGCGTGCGTGCCCGAAGATGGGCTATTCTGCGACGATGGCAACGTCTGCACCACCGATTGGTGTACGCCTGCCCAAGGCTGTGTCTACCAGCCCAACACTTTGCCCTGCGACGATGGTGACGCTTGCACCCTCGGTGACCTATGTGTTGACGGTGAGTGTGCTGGCAACAAGGCTGTTAACTGCAATGACGGAGACGTCTGCACTGACGATTCGTGTGACCCCGATTCGGGGTGCGTTCACACCCATAATGTCGCACCCTGCGATGATGGTAATGCGTGCACCAGCGACGATATCTGCAAGAGCGGTCTGTGTGCCGGTCCAGTGTTCGTGGTCTGCAATGACCAGAATCTCTGTACCGATGATGATTGCAAACCAGATGTCGGATGCGTCAATACCCCCAACGTCGTTCCCTGTGATGACGGCAATGCCTGCTCGACGGGGGACATCTGCGCAGATGGAACTTGCGCTGGGCTGGGCCAACTGGTTTGCGATGACGGCAACCCTTGCACCGATGATTCCTGCGCTGTCGAGTCGGGGTGCATCTTCACCACCAATACGCTGCCCTGCAACGATAGCAACGCGTGCACCACCAACGATACCTGTGCCGATGGCGGTTGCGTGGGTGGCGTTGCGCCGGACTGCGACGACCAGAATCCCTGCACCGTCGACCAGTGTCAATGGGATTCCGGTTGCGGGCAGGTCGCGGCGGCCGAAGGGAGCTACGTTGGTCTGTGCGCGGTTTGCGATGGCGACAGCGGCCAGCACAATCCGACTGACGACGACGATTGCGGGACCATCGACTGTGATGGGCTCAACAACTACTTCACCAAGGGCGATGCCTCAGCAACCGGAACGAACTACTGCATGTTGCGTGACTACATAGACCTGACCAGTGGCCGTTGCCAGGAACTTGGCGTGTGCGATGCAGCAAACGGGGCCGGCTGTACTGCCTACCTCGATGCTGAAGTCGTTGCTTGTGGGGAGTGCCAGTACGCGACCGGTGCCTGTCAGGAGTGCGTGAATTATGCTGATGAGACAGTGTGCGGATCGGGCAAGTGGTGTAAGTCCGGTGCCTGTGTCTCCTCCACCAGGGTCTCCTGCAAGGCGTGGAAAGATGCCGGTTCCAACAGTTCGGGCAGCTACGTCATTCAACCTGCCGGGGTGGCACCGCTCACAGTCTACTGTGATATGACAACCCAGGGTGGTGGCTGGACCAAAGTGAACTCCGTGGCGGCGGGCACCATCGACAAGATCATGAACAACAGCGCTCGTGAAATGGTGAAATGCAGTGACGGCAGTGGCTCCCACCTGATTTCTCCTTCGTTTTCGGGCAAGAGCTGGAGTTGGTCTACGAAGCAGGCCATTGGCGGCGCGTGGATTGTCAATGGCTCCAGTCTCTCCTGTGGCACCTCAGGGGAGTTCAACGCCGCGTCCTACGGCTGGGGATTCGGCTGCTCCAACGGCGGTGGCAATAACTACAAGTTCTACCCCGGCATGTGCGACAATTGCGGCTTCCCGTGCAACTGCGGCATCCCCAAGGGGCATACCATGTCAAGTTTCTCGGTGTGTGGAAGCCACAATTACGCCAGCTACAGTATCTTCGTTCGGGAGAACTAGCGGGTGGGTTGAGAAAGACAAGCCGGAGGCCGGTACCCTGCAGCCCCTGCCACCTACGTGCTGCGCACCCGGCGCCGCCACATAAGCAATGTAAAAAGCGCCAGCAGCAACGCCAGCGCAGTCAGCGAGGAAGGCTCGGCTGATGCGACGCAACCCGACTTCCTGCCGGGAGCCGGAGTGGCAGTATCCGGTGCGGAGCCCGCG
>CALGBT010000642.1 GCA_937884235.1 uncultured Pseudomonadota bacterium | reverse complement strand
TCCAGAGCAACGTCAACATCGAGGTGACCGCGACCAAGCCGATTCAGGTGGCCCAGTATCTGGCCTCGTCGTACGAGATTCTGGGCGGCAGTTGCCCGGCCCCCTTCACCTTCGATTCCTGGTATGGGCAGTGCGTCGGCCCCACCTGCACCAACGCCTCGCAGTGTCCGTCGGGGACAACCTGTGAAATCTATCTGGGCGATGGACTCTGTGCCCCTATCGGCGACCCGGCGATGATGCTGGCGGTCTCGGAAGAGCAGTTCATGGATTCGTATGTCTTCCTGACCCCCGACGCCTACCTCACTGACTACCTCAACGTCATCGCCCCCCTGGATGCGCAGAAGGTGGTGCTGGACAACAACCAGATTAACCCCAGTTCCTTTGTCCCCATCGGCATGAGCGGCTACGGGGTCTTCCGGACCGCAGTAGCTGACGGCATTCACCAGATCTGGTCTGACAAGAAGATCGGCATCGTGGTTTACGGCTACGATGACGATGTTTCCTACGGCTATCCTGGTGGTATGGGCCTCCTCGAACTCGACCTGTAGTCCTGGCCATTATGCGCATCTCCCTCGTCACCCGGGTCTTCGCCGGCTTCCTTGTGGTCTTCTGCCTACTCTCCGGGGTCGTGGTTTACTCGGTCCTCACCATGGCCCGCATGCAGTCGGAGGTAACTCTGGTAAAACAGGGGTTGGTGCCGGTTTCGGCGCGCCTGGCGGCGCTTAACCAAGAGCTGGGCCAGGTGGCTGCACTGCTCGGGCGTCACGGCTGCGAAGAGATGCTGTGGGTGACCCACATGCTGCCGGAATTTCGGCCCTTCGTGACCCTGGAAGAGGTGGCCCTCGCCAGCGAAGAACTCGCGGCCCAGGATTACCTGAGCCCGCAGAGTCGCGAACTCTTCACTGTGGTGGCCCTGGGTGCCACTTCCGTGGCCCGTGGCGAAGAGCTGGTCAAGGCCTTGGCCGGCGACCTCCAGGCCCAGCAGATCGCCGTGGATTTGCGTGACAACAGCAAGTTCTATCGCAAGCTGACCCAGGAATTTCTCAGCCTCCATGCCGCGGTTCCGGTGGACCTGCCCGATGCCCGACGAGATCGCGCTCGCACCAGCCTCGCCACAGCCACGAATCACCTGGAACGGCAGGTGCGGGAGTTTGCGGCCACCGCCAACCTGGCGATTAACAGCGCCTGGGAAAACGCCCGAGAGCGAGAAGCCGAGGCAGTCACCTGGGCCTTCTATCTGGGGATCCTGGCACTTGTGGTCACCGTGGCAGTGCTGGCCATGTTGTACTACTGGCTCAAGCCACTGCGAACGCTGCGAACAGTCGCTCAACGCATCTCCACCGGTGACTACGACCGCCCCGCCCCCATCCGGCGGGGCGACGAGATTGGTGAGCTTTCTGCCGAGCTCAACAAGATGGCCAGCCGACTCAAGGAACGGGAAGAGATGATCCGCAAGCAGGCTGATGAGTTGCTGCGCGCAGATCGGTTCTCGACCATCGGCAAAATGTCCACTCAGATCGCCCATGAGATTCGCAATCCCTTGAACGCGCTGGGGCTGAAACTGGAATTGCTCGAGGAGAGCCTGGATGAGGCCCGTGACATTCTCCCCGAGGAAACTTACAAGGAGTTGCGAGAGGCAACGGTCTCCGGCGGCAAGGAGATCGACCGGCTGCGTGACATTACCGAGTACTACCTGAGATTCGCCAAGTTCCCGGAAGTGGAGAAGGAATCAGTGGACCTCCACACCGTGCTCATGGACGTCCTCTCCTTCTACGAAGAGGAGGCGAGGCGTATGGGAGTCACCATCGAGCGGGAGATCGAGCGCCCCCTGCGCGGCCGGGCCGACCCCAACTTACTGCGACATGCGGTGGCCAACCTGCTCAAGAATGCCATCGAGGCCATCACCTCCATGAAGCGGCCCGACGGTTTGATTCATGCCTCCGCACATCGGGATGGCAAGCGCATCAGGATCGCCATTCGAGACAACGGACCAGGACTCCAGCCGGAGCAGGCCGGGCGCGTCTTTGAACCGTTCTACTCCACCAAGAAGAGCGGCACCGGACTCGGCCTCACCCTGGTTCAACAGGTGGTGGTCGAGCACGGAGGAACCATCAGCTGCAGCAGCACGCCGGGGGAGGGAACGATCTTCAAGCTCTCCATTCCCGAATAGCAATCACTTTTGGCTTCCGAGTAAAGCGTGTCTATAATGGGTCACGTCATTGTCCGTGGGGATACCGCTGGTGAAGAGACTCTTTCATTTGGTTCTGCTTGTGACCTTTGCGACGAGCGCTTGTGGAGATACTGGCTCGTCCGTCCTTTACCAGGTCGCCGATGCCACTCCCGACAATCGCGCGGCCGAAGTCCTGGACGTCGGCGCTTCCGCTGATGGCGTAACCTCTCCTGAGATCAGCCTGGCTGACGGCGCCGGCATTGAACTGCCAGACCTGGTGGACGCAACCGACGAAATTAATGTCGGCAACGACCTCTCCTTTCCTGAAACGTACGACCTCGCTGACCTCGCCGATGCCGACCACCCAGACACCATCGACGCATTGGAACTCGAGGCGGTTGAGGAGGATGTCATCGATCCGGCGACCCTCATCGTTCCCTGCCTGACCCAGGAAGATTGCGGACTTACCGGCATCTGCCTGCAAAACGGCACTGGGAACTCCTGGTGCTATCCATGGTGCGAAAGTGTCGCAGATTGTCCGCCACTCCATGAGTGTGACCTTCCCTTTGGCCTTGAGGACCCGGCGTGTCTGCCTCTCCAGGCTCCCACGCAATGCAAGCCATGCGTAGATGTTGCCGATTGCAATGACGCCGATTTCGACTTCGTAGTCAGCTGTACTGACCTCGGTGATTCCGGGAAATTCTGCGCCCGAGCCTGTACCCCCGATGGGGCCCTGCCTTGCCCCTTTGGGCTCCAGTGCAGCGCCATGCCGGAGGGCGCAGAAGAGGTCTACAGATGCATTCCAAAACCGGGCAAGAAGTGCTTCTGCAGCAGCTACATGGAAGGCTTGGAGACCGCTTGTTACTACACCAATTTCTGGGGGGCCTGCGAGGGAAACCGGGTCTGTAGTGACGGCAGCCTCACTCCTTGCACAGCCGAGATCCCCCTGCCCGAGGAGTGCAACGGCAAGGACGACGACTGCGATGGGGAGATCGATGAGGGGCTGAGTGTAGTCGGGCTGACCTGCGTCATCGACTACGACCAGGGTGCCTGCCAGTTCGCCATGTTCTGCGCCAACGGCATCTGGAATTGCCCCGAGGTGGCCCTGGACGACATCTGCGCTGCCAATCAACTGGATTGCTTCTGGTGGGGTTCGATTATCGATACCAACGACGATGCCGATCCTGATTTCTGCGACGATGATGATGACGGTGACGGCTTTGCCGACGTCGATGATTGTCAGCCAACAGACGCCGAGAGTTACCCTGGTGCCAAGGAAGTCTGTGACGGCCTCGACAACGATTGCAATGGTATTTCCGATTACAATCAGTTGGGGCTCAGCAGTTGCACTTCCGAAGGGGACTGGGGTACTTGCATCGGCAAGGGCTATTGCATCGACGGCGAGTGGGTCTGCCAACCCGGACCGCCCGGACCGGATGCCTGCCCGGCGACTGGGGATAACTGCACTTTCTTTGCCGTTGAACCGGTCCTGGATTTCGATGGGGATGGAATCCCCGACTTCTGTGATAGCGACGACGATGAAGACGGTGCCGAAGACGGAGAGGACAACTGCCTGCTCCTCTTCAATCCCAACCAGTTCGACCTCGACGGTGACGGAGCCGGCGACCCTTGTGACCCCGACGATGATGGCGATGGCTCCAATGACGAACTGGATTGCTGTCCCTACCTGTACAACCCCAACCAACTCGACACGGATCAGGACGGAACTTGCGACGGCTGTGACCCCGATGACGACAACGACGGCATCCTCGACGAGAGCGACAACTGCCCCTTTGCCGCCAACCCGCTGCAATTCGACAACGAGCAGGACGGCAAAGGCGATGTCTGTGACCTCGACGACGACAACGACGAGATTCCTGACCTCACCGACAACTGTCCGACGCTCTCCAACCTCATGCAGGACGACAACGAATTAGACGGCATCGGCGATATCTGCGACCCGGATGACGACAACGACCAGTCTCCCGACGTAACGGACAATTGCCCGTTCATTGCCAACGTGGACCAGGCAGATCTCGACGACGACGAGACTGGCGACGCCTGCGACGACGATGTGGATGGAGATGGTACAGACAACGACCAGGACAACTGCCTGCTGATACCCAACGAAGACCAGCTCAATTCGGACGACGATACCCTCGGCGATGTCTGCGACCCTGACATGGACAACGACGGTGACGTCAACACCCTGGACAACTGTCCGCTCCTCCCCAATCCGCTGCAAACGGATACCGACAGTGACTGTCCCCCGACGCCCTACCCCACTGACGTCTCGTGCGGTGATGCCTGCGACGACGACATCGATGGGGACGGCCTGGCCAACGCCGACGACAATTGTCCCGAAGTGGCCAACGAAGGTCAGGAGGACCTGGACCAGGACGGCATCGGGGATGCCTGCACCGATGACATCGATGGTGATGGCACTACTGACGATCTGGACAACTGCCCGAAGAACGCTAACCCGGACCAGCTCAATTCGGACAACGACGGCCTGGGTGATATCTGCGATGCGGACGATGACAACGACCTCATCTTTGACCCCGACGATAACTGTCCCACGGTCGCCAACTTCGACCAGACCGATACCGACCTCGATGGAATAGGCGATGCCTGTGACACCGACAACTAGCGCCGGCACCGGGCCGGTAAGAACCGGGCTGGACAGGCTCGCTGCCGAAAACTTCGAGGCCGTTGACAGCCAACGACTGGGCCTTCTCTGCAACCAGGCAGCCATCGACCGCACCGGCATTCACCTCATCGACCATGTCTGTCGGCGGGGGCTGGAACCGGTGCGTATCCTGACTCCCGAGCATGGCCTTTGGAGCACCCACCAGGACATGGAGGCCGTACAAGAGACCCGGGACCCGGTATACGGACTCCCGGTGGAGAGCCTCTACGGTGATAGGCTGGCCTCCCTCGACCCCGCCACCCATCAACTCGCCGACATTGAGGTCCTGCTCGTCGACCTGCCGGACATTGGCACTCGCTATTACACCTATGCCGCCACTCTGGCCCGTTGCATGCGCGTCGCCGCCACCACCGGAACCCGGGTCGTGGTCCTCGACCGGCCCAACCCCATCGACGGTATCAGCGTAGAAGGGGGGCTCCCTCACCAGTCGCTGGTCTCCTATGTCGGGGAACTGCCCGTACCCCATCGTCACGGCCTCACTCTGGGGGAATTGGCCGGCGTGGCAAGGCGGGAGCCGAACCTCGACTGCGATTTGACCATCTACCCGGTGGAGGGCTGGAACCGTCGCCAATACCACGACGAACTGGCCCTGCCGTGGGTCCCGCCTTCCCCCAACATGCCCACACTGGAGACCGCCATCGCCTACCCGGGTCTCTGCCTGCTGGAGGGCACAAATGTCTCGGAAGGTCGGGGCACAACGACCCCTTTCCTGGTCTTCGGCGCCCCCTACGTGCGCCCCCTCGAATTGGCCAGAGAACTAGCCGCTGAGCTGCCCCACGGCGGCTTCCTGCTGACCCCGGTCTCCTTTCGGCCCGAATTTCAGAAGTGGGCAGGACAGGTATGCACCGGACTGCGATTGCACATCGTGGACCGCTTGCTCTTCCGGCCCCTGGCCTTTGGTCTGGCCCTGATCAAGTGGCTGCACGCCCTGCATCCCGGCGGCTTTGACTGGCGACGCGAGGAGTACGAGTTTGTCACCGACCGCCTCGCCATCGACCTGCTCCTCGGCGACCCGGAGACGCGCCCCATGCTGGAAGCAGGGGCCCCGGTTGCGGAAGTGCTGGAGAAGCTGGAAGCCTCCGCCGCCGGGTTTGACAAGACCAGGCAGGACGTGATGATATACGCCGTGTAAAGGTGAGAGGCGAGAGGCCCCCGCTCCCTGACGGTCGCTGCTCGTAGAAAAAACGACCGCAAAGCGATGCCTTCAGCCACTTCCAACGGGAGCGCCGCGACCTGCGCACATAAGCGCAAGGACGATTTTCGTCGCAGCAGGAGTTCCATGCGAGTTGCACTCTTTGGCGGCAGCTTCGACCCGCCCCACATGGCGCACGTCCAATGCGTGGCCGTTGCCCTCGCCTCCGGGGAAGTGGACCACGTACTCGTCGTCCCCTGCTTTCAGCACGTGCTCGGCAAAGAGTCAACCCCGTACGTTCATCGGGTCGAGATGGTCAAACAGGCCCTGCAGATCTTCGGCCACCTGGTGGAGTTCTCTGACATTGAAGAGCAGTTGGGGGGTCCGAGCCGTACCCTCGATACCCTCCAGGCCCTCATCGCTCAGCGGCCATCGACAAGCTGGCGCCTGCTCATCGGCACCGATATTCTGGCCGAGAAGGAGCAGTGGTACCGCTTCGACGAAGTCGCCCGCCTCGCCCCTCCCCTCATCGTCGGGCGGCAAGGCTGGGATGCCCCGGCCGATACTGACTTCGCCCTCCCAGCCATTTCTAGCCGCACCATTCGCAATCGCATTCAGGCTGGCAAGAACCTGGGGCATCTGGTACCCGCCGCGGTCTGGCACTACATCCAGAAGGAAGGACTCTATGGCACCAAGTAGACTACTGATTGTCGGAGCCGGCAAAGTCGGCACCAATCTCGCCCGGCTGGCCGCATCGAAGGGCCAGGAAGTTACCCTCTGGAATCCGGTTTCGCCGCCCGATGATGTGCTCTCCGCCGCCGCAGCCGCGCTCACGGTGGTCGTTGCGTCACCTCCAAACGGCTCGTATGATCTCGTCCTGCTGGCGGTCACCGATTCCGAGGTCGCCAAAGTAGCCAGGCAGGTCGACGGCTGGCCAGCCACGGATGGCCTCCCGCTGGCCCATACTTCCGGCAGCGTCGGTACCCTGGTGCTGAAGTCGGGGCGGGCCGTGGGAGTCTGCCATCCCGCTTTTGCCTTCCCCTCTCCGGCGTTACCCGTCGAAAGGCTGCGCACCGTGGTCTTCCTGCTGGACGGGCCGGAGGAGACGCGGCAGGCCTTTGGCGAGTTGGTCCGAAGCTGGGAGAATGTCGCCATCGATTCACCGGGGGCCAACCGGGAACTCTACCACGCCGCGTGCGTCACCGCCTCCAACTTCCTGGCACTCCTGGGGGCCAACGCCACCGAACTCCTGGCCGCCGCCGGAGTGCCCGAAAAGGGCCGCAATCCGCTCATTCTCTCCCTCATGGGCAGCGTTCTATCGCAAGCCAACGAGAACTCCTTCCCCGCCGCCATGACCGGTCCCGCCGCCCGCGGCGACGCTGCCACCATCATCGCCGAGGCCACCCGTATCGCCCAGCAAACACCAGAGCAGTTCAACCTCTTCCTCGAGGCCAACCTCTCACTACTGCAAAGACATGGTCATACCGCCGCTGCCGATGAGCTGACGGCGTGGCTGGGAGATATGGATGGGGAGGAGTAGGGTTGTTTGGGGTGGGCTGTGAGGTGGCGGGAGATGCAATGGCGGAGACCCGCGTTTGATGCAATGTGACCCCGAGCTTACGCAACGGGGCTGATATGGTGCACCCCTGTCAAGCCGACTACCGGCGGTCGGGGGCATTTCCGTTGCCCCCGGGAGGCCTTTCTCATATAGTGTCATCCGCCATAGGGGAGTGTGCCATGCGACGACTCATTCTGGTTTTTGCGCTGCTGTTTGTTGCTTGCTCTACCAACTCAGCCCCGGCGGATATCACTGAACGGACCTCGGATATCGCCGACCTGCAAGCCGCTGCCGAGTTGGTTGCTGACCTTGCTGACCCGGAAGCTGATGCTGCCGCTGAAGTGGTTGCTCCCGACGACATCCTGCGCGCCGGCACTGCAGTTGCGCCGGTTTTTGCACCCCTGGGCATCCCCACTGCGGGCTACGGGCAGGGACTCGATGCCCAATCCCCGCACAGTCCCTTCACCAAGGCCTTTGCCGCAACCACGCGACAGCAGACGCCGATTCAGGCCCGAGCGCTCTATCTGAGCCGCGGCGAAGACGAACTGCTCATCATCCGCTTGGACAAGATCGGCACCACTGCCGAGATTCTCGATGAGGTAACGCGACGGTTGGACAAGGAAACCGGCCGCAGCTTCGACGGCAAGCTGATTATTGCCTCAAACCACTCCCACCTCGGCCCTGGCCGGCTCTGGGAGAATATGGTTGGGGAGTTTGCCAACGACCTCTTCTGGCCCTCCTACTACAAGCGCTATGTGGCCGACATAGTCACCGTCGCTCTGACCGCCATCGCCGATGCCGAACCAGCGGAGCTGGGCTACGGCAAGACCGAATGCCCGGAGTGCCATAACGACCGGCGCTGCGAGAATCCGGTGCTCAAGGACTCGACCATGTGGCTAGTGAAGGTGACCCGTCCCGACGGCAGCCTGAAGGCCGTGATGGTCGACTTTGCCATCCACGGCACCGTTTTCGGCTGGGCCGACTACGTGCTCTCGGGCGATGCCCCCGGCAGTATCGAACAGAAACTCGAAGAAACTTTCGATGCTCCGGTGGCGGTGCTGATGCTGCAATCCTGGGGCGGCGACATGTCCCCCGGCGATCCCGAAACTGACTTGGTGGAGCCATACAATCCCACCATCCCCGGGGATTACGACCGCCTCGACCGTCTCGGCTATGCTGCGGCTCAACACATCAACGCCACCCTGGACTCAATTGCCACGAGCCCGGACATCTCCTTTGGGTCGGTCACGGCTCGTCCCCCCATCGACTTCGAACTGGTGGCCTACGCCGAGGACGAATGGAACTACCCCAACGGCGGCATGATGTGCGGCACCAGCGCAGATTCACACTGCTGGGGAGAGCCCGGCGAGGACCCCAACATGGCGTGCATTCCCATGCCGCCGGGAATGGCCCCCAAAAAATTCACCATCTCCGCTTTCCATATTGGCGAGTTGCTCTTCATGACCATCCCCGGCGAGCCCCTGGTGGACTACTCCCTTGAGGTGGCTGCCGCGGCGGGAGTGGCCGCAGGCTTTGACGATGTCGCAATTGTCGGCTACGCCCAAGATCATTGGGGCTACATCATGAAGGAGTACGACTGGCTGCTGGGCGGCTACGAGCCTACGGTCAGCTTCTGGGGTCCCCGGCAGGGTGACTACATGGCCGAGCAGATGGTCCACGTCGCAGCCCGCCTGGCAGACCCCGCTTATGTCTATCCGTTTGCCGAACAGGATCCCTTCGCGGCGACTTCCGGGGGCGGTGACAAGCATATCCATGAGGTGATGGACTCTGCTGGACCGGCCGCGGCTGTCCTGGAGCCAGATTCCGCAGTGCCGCCCACGGGGGAAGCGGCGTTCACTTTCTCAGGCGGCGACCCGTGGCTGGCGACGCCGCGCGTCTCCGTAGAGCGGGAAGTCGATGGAGAATGGCAGGTTGCCCCTCGTCACAACACTCTGCCCCTGGACAACAGCAGCTACCTCATGGAAACCTCGCTGATCTTCTCCCCGACGTGGGAAGAGGACAACAAGACCACCACGCGCGAGTTCCTGTGGACTGTCCGGCTACCGGCCCGACGCAACGTCCCCACCCCTGACAACCTGCCCGCCGGCACCTACCGATTCGTCGCCACCGGGCCAATCCAGCAAGATGGCGCTCCCGGGGACTACATTGTGACCTCGGCCCCTTTCACCATTGAGTAGCATTCATGGCCAAACGCCTACCCCAGTGGTTAAAGACTCGCCTGCCCTCGGATCGGGGTGCGCTGAAGGAAGTTGCGGGCCACTTGCGGCGCCACGGACTGAACACCGTATGCACGGGCGCAAAGTGCCCTAATCTTGCCGAGTGCTGGGCTTGTGGCACAGCCACCATTATGCTCCTGGGCAAAGAGTGCACGCGCAACTGCGGTTTCTGCGCGGTGGAATCCACCAACCATCCCGCTCGGCCTGACCCCGCCGAGCCCCATGCCGTGGCCAGTGCCATCGCGGAGTTGGGGTTACGCTACGCGGTACTGACATCGGTGACCCGGGACGACTTGCCCGATGGTGGAGCCAACCACTTCGCCCAGACCGTGCAAGCCATCCGCCGACAGGCTCCCAAGGTCACGGTGGAGTTACTCATACCCGACCTCCAGGGCAACAGAGAGGCACTCTCCACCATCCGTGAGTCCGGTGCCCATATCGTCGGCCACAACCTGGAAACGATTGCCCGCCTCACCTCGCAGTGCCGGGACCAACGAGCATCATATGAACGCTCCCTCACCGTCCTGCGGACCCTGGCCGACTCCGAGCATGGTCCCGGCATCAAGACCGCCTTGTTACTGGGCCTGGGGGAGACCAGGGAGGAAGTGGAAGAGACCCTCGCTGAGGCCTATGGGGTGGGCACCAGACATCTGGCGATGGGCCAATATCTGGCCCCCACGAGGAACCATTGCCCAGTGGCGCGCTACTGGACCCCTGAGGAGTTTGCAGAACTGGCAGCGGTGGCCCGCTCCATGGGGTATGAATCAGTGGCTTCGGGACCACTGGTGCGCTCAAGCTATCGGGCTGATCAGTTTGCCGGGAGCACCCTCAAGGGCAAGTAACAGTGAGCGTATAGTCACCAATGCCGTAGTTGGGGCCGAACTGCGACGGAGCCTTCCCGTAGCCATCCACGACAACGTAGTACTTGGTACCCGCCACGCCATCAAAGAGAACCTGATTGGTGCCCCAGGCAAGGCAACTTGTGGGATTGCAGCCGTGACCCTTGTCAACCAGGACGAAGAGGTCGAGATCCCATAGCTCCGAGGTCAGGAGAAGGGAGACGGGGCCGTCCGCCTGGGGCTCGAAGACATACGCGAACTCGGGTCCGTCGTACTGTCCCAGGGTGCAGGAGTAATGGGAGACTGCGTCCGTCACGTCTGGAGAGGCCGTGGTCCACTCATCGGTATCGCCACATTCGATGGGATAGAGCGCCTTGCACTTAGCACACGCAACCTGTCCGGCACAGTCAACCTCGTCGGCGCAATCAACCAGTCCGTCGCCGTCGTCATCGAGACCGTCGTCGCAGAAAGTCTCCTTCGCAAAAACGCAGTCGATGGCCATCTTGTAAGTCCCCAGCGCGCCCTGGTACCCGTCCACAATGATGTTGTACTCGCTGCCCTTTTTGGCCTCAAACTTGACGTGGTCCAAACCATGGGCAATGCAGTTGGACGGGTCGCAGAGCAGCCCCTCCACTACCAGGAGGTCTGTAGAAGCATTCTCCAATGCCAGACTCACCTGCACCTCAGTATCAAATGGGGGCTTGAACCGATAGGCCATCTCGGGGCCGCTGTAGGCCCACTGGGCGCACTCATATTCTTCGATGGCCATGGTACTCCCCCAACCAAAGTTGGCGAAGGCCTCCTGAAAACCACAACCTACCGTCTTGGCAGGCTGGCAAAAACCCACGCATGCCACCGCACCGTAGCAATCGGGGTCTTCGCAGTCAGTGAGCAAGTCGAGATCATTGTCCAGTCCATCATGGCAATTGGTCTCCACGAAGGCCGGGCACTCCACCTCAATGGTGAAGGAACCCTGGGCCAGCGCGTAGCCATCGATGACCAGGAAGTAGCTCTCCCCAGACTTGGCAGGAAAGGTCACCTTCTTGAGTCCCCAAGCGATGCAGTCGGTGGGGTCGCAGCCATTACCCTGGTCCTGCAGAATCAAGAGATCGGTCTGTGCCGTTTCACCCTGAAGGCGTACCGTTACGTTGAAATCCCCGGGTGCATCAAAACGATAGGCGAACTCCGGTCCGGTGTAGTCCCACTGGTTATCCAGGCACCCCTTGTTGTCCTTGATGCTATTGTAAGTGACGATGCCGTTGGTGCCGCCAATGCCATAATTGGAGCCGAAATCCGTGGCCCCACAGCCAATGGTCCAAACCGGCTTGCAGTGCGGCTCGGGGCAAGCCGCGTCGCCTGCACAGTCGACGTCCTCGCAGTCGAAGAGACCGTCAAGATCATTGTCCTCGCCATCGCCGCAAAGGGCCTCGTTATGGGGTACACAGTCGAGGGTCAAGCCATAGTCCACTCCCTCGGCGTTGGGACTGTCCACCACAAAGTAGTAGACCTGCCCGGCGAACATGTCGAAGCTGAGCACACCGGGGCTTGCCGCCCGACAATTGCTGCCATCACAGCCAGTCCCTTTGGCCTCCAGCAACAGCAGGCGCGTCTCCATTTCGGCGCTGGTCACGGCGGCCGTGGCAACGCCATCATACGGTGCCACAAACGACGCCGTATACTCTGGACCCGCCAGCTTGTCAGGGGTGCAGGAATAGGAGTTCACGTTGTCGGTGGATCCCTCACCGGACGTATTCCAGGCATCGCTGCCACCGCAGCTCAGGTTCCACTTGGGAAAACAGGTCTTGGCATCGCACTGGTTGGAGGATCCCGGCAAACAGACCCCTTCCTTGCAGTGGTCGTTAACTGTGCACCCGTCACCGTCATTACATGGATAGAGTGAGAAGTCGGCGAGACAGCCGGTGATGGGGTCGCAAGAATCTACGGTGCAGGAGTTGCCGTCATCACAGGAGCGTGGTGCCGAACCGACGCACAGCCCCTGCTTGCAGAGATCCCCCACGGTGCAGGCATCGTTATCATCGCAGGGCCGGCCGTTCTCCCGGACGACCATGGCACATGCTCCGGTATCGGCATCACAGAGGTTCTTGACGCACGGACTCTCGCTGGTGTTGGGGCATACCTTCACCGATGACTGCGGCACTTTGCACTCACCAAACAGGCACTTCACGGTACCATTGCAGAGGTTGCCGTCGTCGAACTTGGTGCACTCGTCGTCATCTCCACAGGCACACTCAGCGCCCGGCTCCCCAACGCAGGCATTGCTCTGGCATCGGTCGCTCTTGGTGCACGAGTTGCCATCGTCGCAAACGTTGTCGTTGGGCACGAAGACGCAGCCCTTGTCAGCCTTGCAGGAATCGGTAGTGCAAAGGTTCCCGTCGTCGCAGGGCAAGGTGACTCCCAGGCAAAGACCGTCGGCCGTGCAGGCAGTCTTCAGAGTACACTCGTTACCATCGTCGCAAGCCTCTCCGGGGGACCGGGGACCAGGCATACACTCGCCCAGATGCTTGTTGCAAACAGCTCGCTGGCAAGGCGCCAACTCCAGCACCACGTTAACACAGTCAGAATCCTTGGAGCAGGAGTTGCCAAGAGCATCTGGTGAAACCATGAGGTCCTCGTCAACCTTGCCCCAATCATAGCCAAGGTCACCTGGACCGAAGTCCCACTCGGGCGCATCACCCGCGCTTGAGTCCTGGCCCACCTCCTGGAGAGAAGAATCATCGGGCAGAATGGAGATGTCCCCCGGCCGGTGCGCATCGGCATCCGCCGGGTCGATAACATTGTCGCCTTCCGACGACCCGCATGCGGGTACGCAGCACAGTACAAGGCCACACAGCACGAGCAAAAGGTGCTTCATTCATTCCTCCACGGGGTGGTTCCCCGGTGGTCCGGCATTGGCGCTTATTCTAACGGTTTTGACGCTGGTGTGCAAACCCAGTTGCAGCGAAGACTGAAGGTCTGCCAGCGGGCAAAGTAGCCGGTCTGACGAGTCTCGCCGGAAGCTGGGTGCGGTATACAGTAGCAACCCGGAGCGCCCTCAATGCGATGAGCCGGGGCGGGGGGAGGCGCACCGGGCGGCGCGACCAGATGGAGACTTGAGTGGGTCTGCTCAATGACAATGCCGGCGATGTAGTAGAAGGCGGTGCCACGGGCAATGTGCCGCAGGTCGGAGGGAAACTCGCCAGACTCATGCAAACCCGCCGCCACGCGCAGCAATGCCATGTTGTTATTGGCCATCTGCATCCGCTCCCCGGCATCTGGACCGCCCTTCTGCTGCCTTGTCACTATGGTCACCGAAGCCATCTCGGGGTTGACGTGGTCCACCATCATGTTCGCCCTCACCACGTCGGCGCCAAAGCCGAAGCCTGCAGCCACTTCGACTATCTGGACTAAGATTCGAGCCCGCGGAACCTCAGGCACTTGGAACTGCATGCAGACGTCGGAGCCACACGGCACCTGCGACACCAGCACCTCTTCGACACTGGCCATGCCGGCGCGCTCGACCCAGCCGGTGAAAGCCCTCTCGACAATGGTCGAGTCGGAGGCTCGCACCGGCCCCACCACCGCAACAAAGACGGCCAGCAACAGGATCATTGGGAGCGGACGAGGCATTCGAGCAGAACTCCTTGGCCTGGAAGGAAGTTATGATCCGGTGAGCAAACGTTCGCCAAACCGTGACTCCAGCCCAGCTTCCGCTATTTTGGCCACAGTGGCCTCCCGATCGTAGTCGAAACGGTGTATCAGCAACTCGCCAGAATCGCTCTCGTAGAGCGCTACCGAGCCATTGGGATTGCGGTCACGAGGTTGCCCGGTACTGCCCACACTGGCGATGTAACGCACATCCTCTTCACGTCTAATTTCGGTGACCTGTGTCTCCTTGGCCTTGCCATCGGACAGGCGGAAGGCACGCACCAGATGCGAGTGACCAAGCAAGGAGAGCCCGGTCAGCTTGTCAAACATACGGATGTGAGCCTGGGCATCGTCCTTGAATACGACGTAGAAATAACCGCTGGGGCAGATGGGGGCTGAATGAAAGAAGCTCACGTCTTCTTTGGGGCGTCGGTAGGTATAGGGGAGCTGGTAGAGCCATTCCAGATTGTGCGTGGAAAGCTGGCGGCGAGTCCACTGGATGGCCAGACGGGCTGCGTCGTAGTAGTACTCCGTGGACATCGCCCCAATGACAGCCGCGTCATGATTGCCTAGCAGCGTAACAGCATTGACTTCCTGCAACATCTCGCAGCATTCGTTAGGACTGGGCCCGTACCCGACAACATCCCCCAGACAGACAATCTGCTCCACCTGCTGCTCATCGAGGTAGCTGAGCGCTGCCGCAAGCGCTTCCATATTCGAATGGACATCCGACACGATGCCGATTTTCATGCGTCCCCCCCACATCAACCGGGCCATTCTAACCCACGGCAACCACCGCGTAAACCATATTAACACCCTCCCATGTCATCCCGAGGGAAGTGCCGCGCAGACGAAGAACCTCCGCGGGCCCAGCAGTGCTCCTTACTTCTCGCCCGTCACCTCCCCCGTTGCCCTCCCCATTCCGATCCGCTATCGTGGACGCAGCGGAGGCGGGAATGCGCACACTGATTGAGAACATCGGGCAACTACTCACCATGGATACCACCCTGCGAGACTTTCGATCGCCGGTGGGGGGAAGGGTCCTGGGCCTCGTTGATGACGCGGCCCTGCTCATCGACGGTGGACTGGTGCGCTGGCTCGGGCCAGCTGACGAATTGCCACCAGCCATGGCCTCCGGGGCACGCCGGGTCGACGCCGGAGGGCGGGTGCTCATGCCCGGACTGGTGGAATGCCACACCCATCTGGTGTTCGGTGGCAGTCGCGCCCATGAGTTCGCCATGCGAGCCGCCGGCGCGAGCTACGAGGAGATCGCCCGGGCTGGTGGCGGAATTGCCAGCACTGTCGGAGCCACCCGCACGACCAGCGCTGACGAGTTGCTGCAGTCGGGACTGAAACGCCTCGACGGCTTTGCTCGGATGGGAGTCACTACCGTTGAGATCAAATCTGGCTACGGACTCAGCGCCGAACACGAGTTGAAGATCCTCGAGGTCATCAGGTCCCTGCAGCGCGAGCATCCCTTGGACATCGTCGGCACCTTCCTGGGAGCCCACATCGTGCCCCCCGAGCACCGAGAGCACCGCGAACGCTACATTGACCAACTCTGCCGCGAGATGATCCCCGAGGTTGCGCGGCGACAGCTGGCCGAATTCTGCGACGTCTTTGTCGAGGAAGGGGCTTTCTCCGTTGCCGAGGCCCGGGCAATACTCGCTGCGGCCCGAGCCGCAGGACTCGCCCGCAAGGTCCACGCCGAACAGCTGACCCACACTGGAGCCACTCTGCTGGCCGCCGAAATGGAGGCGGTGAGTGCCGATCACCTGGACCACGCCACCCGGGCCGATGCTGACGCCCTGACCCAGGCGGGAACTGCGGCGGTGCTCCTTCCAGGGGCCACCTTCTTCCTTGGCAAGTCCCGCTATCCCAACGGGAAACTCTTCATCGATGCCGGTGCCACCGTTGCCATTTCTACGGACTACAACCCCGGCAGCAGCTACACGCAGAATCTCTGGCTCATGGGCACACTGGCTTGCACCTATTGTGGTCTGGCCCCGGCCCAGGCCCTCTGGACAATGACCCGAGGGGCGGCAACGGCCATCAATCGCCAGAACACTGCGGGGCATCTAAGACCCGGCATCACTGCAGATTTCCTGATCCTGGATACCGCCGACTGGGAGGACGCCCTCTACCTGTACGGGGGCAATCCGGTTGCGGAGGTCTACAAAGCGGGCGTGCTGTTGGCATAGCTGAACGAGCCTACTTGAGCTGCTGCACCGCTTCGTCGGGAATCTTGCCGTAATAGACCTTGCCATCAATGAGGAATGCAGGCGTGCCTTCGAGTTTGTGCCCGGTTCCTTCTGCGACATCAGTGGCGATCTCGTCGAGAACCGTAGAATCATCCAGGCAGCACTGAAAATCGTCGGGATTGAGCTCCAGACGCTTGGCTATCTCGACGGCAGTCAGTCCCTTGGAGCGGATGTCTTCAGCGTGCTGGAAGAGAAAATCGTTCATCTCCCAGAAACGTCCCTGGCGACCGGCGCAAATGGCGATCTTCGAGAGCTCGCAGGCCCGCAGATGGAAGGGCCGGGTGATGGAACTGTTGCAGGCCTGGTCCAGGGGATAGTGGCGATGAATCACTTTGATCTTGCCGGGATGGTTGGAGAGCAGACGCCGCACTTTCATATGGGCCATGCGGCAATAGGGACACTCGTAATCCGTAAACTCCTGGATGACCATCTCGGCCTCGGCCGAGCCGATCCACTGGTGACCGCTGCTGTCGATGCCCATTTGGGTCTGAGGACGCGCCCCGGCATCGTTGCAGCCACACTGGTCGGTACATTCCTCCACGTGCAGCTTGTTGGTCCACTTCTCGGGGGAATCAAGGGCCTGGCCGGGCACCTCACCGGTACCTTCCCCGACCACCGCGAGATTGCCGCCGTATACCCACGCTCCCCCCAGCGAGCCAAATCCGATAATTGCCACCAGCGCCACCAGAAGTGGCCGCCTGACGACGGACTGGAAATCATACGTGAGCGCATCACCAAAGGATGTACCAGGCATGCGAATCGCCAGAATCGCCATGGCCAGCAGCCCGAGGTTGATGGCATCCACTGCCAGGCAGAGCAGACACCAGGAGCCGATGAGAAACTTCATGATGTACATCAAGGCAAAACCGACCAGAACGAAAACAATCGAGACCAGCAGCAGGTAACCTCGACCAAACCCATCTTTCAGCCGGAAGAGTCCCAGCAGGGCCAGCAGCGCCAGGAAAGCGTAGCCGGCAACGGCCCACACCGAGATCGGTCTCCCCATCAGGGTAGAGTAGCTCGACAGCGCCACAGTCTCGCAGTTCATCCCCTCGCTCACGGCGCAGAAGCTCTTGTAGTCAGGGTCAATCCTGGAGCGGACCCAGACATCAGTGAGCTCCACCGCAATGAAACCGCCGACAATCGAGAGAAAGATAAAGGCGATGAGCGCGATGCAGAGCCGTCGACGACCATTCTCTGGCTGGATGGACGCTACTGACTGGTCTGGCATTGCGACCTCCGAGTGCGAAATGCAGGCGCATTATAGCTTCAAGGGCTGTACCTTTCAACCCACGCTTTGCCTTCTCTATTCCCAACCAAACGGGTGTCTTTCTGGACCGTTTGTCACAGCGTGGTACCGTGGCAGTAGGAGGTCCATCATGGCCGTGAGTTTCATAACTGCGTTGCTCCTGTTGGTTCAGCCCGTGGCCGACCCGACCTACTTCGCCTTCAACAGCCCGCAGTGCGTGGTTCACCGTCTGGCACAGGGCAATCCCCTGCCCCTGATCGTACGCACGGAACATCCGCCCTGTCCCTGGACTTCCGACGAAGCCTCCAGAGTAGAGATCGGCAGACACCTCTCCAACTACTCGTGGTGGAACTTTGACCGGACCAACAACCTGGAGCTGGCCTCGACCAAAATCGATGGCACCATGCTGCTCCCGGGGGAGGAGTTCAGCTACAACGAGACCGTGGGCGAACGTACCGAAGCCAATGGCTTCAGGGAAGCCAAAGTCATTGCCGAGTACGGGTACACCGACGGCATTGGCGGTGGCGTCTGCCAGCCGGCCAGCAATCTCCACGCCGCGGCCTTCTATGCCGGCCTCGACATCACGGAGCGCTGGACCCATCGTTTCCGGGTCAAATATATGCCACCCGGCCTCGATGCCACCATCGACTGGGGCAAAAAAGACCTGAAGATACGCAACAACACGCCATTCCCGGTGGTCTTCCAGATGGGCAAAGTGGAGCAGGGGGAGTTGCTGGTAAGGGTCTACGCTCCGGCCAGAACCTGGCGGGTGGACTACAAGTATGAGGTGGTGAAGAACGTACCCTCGGATACCATCAACTACACCATCGAGGAGAATGTAACGGACCCCGTCGAGTATTATGGGCGCCCCGGCTTCGAATTGAAGAAGATTGTCTACCGCAAGGACATGCGCACCGGCGAGCGCAAGAAAGTTCGCATCATCAATGACGAGTACTTCCCCAGCCCCTGGAGCCTCAGGGTTGCGGCCTACCCCGGCGGCGAGAGGGTCGTCTCGGGGGTCTCTCCAAACAAGATCAACGCCTTGCTCAAGGGTACCAAGTACAGCGTTGACTCCGCCAACTTCTCGGACCTCGAAAGGCTGGCAGGCCAGTGGATCCGTTGGAGCTACGTCCCGACGAGCAAGGACCGCGCCTTCGTCCGCTTCTCGCAATTAAAGAAGTTTGTCGATCTCGCCAGCATCGCCGCCCCCGGCGAAACAAAGATACCTTAGCGGCCTCTCTTCCTGATGAGCGAATTGACCGGCACCGATCTGGTTGGTATCCTCCTGCAGACGCGTTGCGCAGTGCACTTGAACCCCATGAGGAGAACACCCCGATGAAACGACTGCTCCCCCTCTTCCTTCTGCTCCTGTTCGCAGCCTCCTGCGACGGTGAAGGCCAGAACGTGCACAACGGCAACGAGACGGATACCGGACAACCTGCTGATACCCACTACCTGGGAGACATGGAGAGCGAGGACATCCCAGTGGAAGACCCCGGCCCCTCCTTCAGTAACCAGTTGGCCTGGAAGGTCGTCGACCCCGGGGCCGTGGAAGTCTGGAATGCGCTCACCGGCATGACGTATGACGACGGTGCCTATGAAGTATACGTTGGCGGAGGGTTTGGCGCCCTGGCCTGGTTTGACTCCCGTGACAAGAAATGGCGCCATGCCAATCTGCCTGAGACCCTCTCCATCAACTCCCTGTGGACCGACGGCCCGGACTACATCGTGGTGGCTGGCGAAGATGGCCTCCTCAAGCGACGATTCGACTTCGCCGAGAATGGTACTCTGGACTGGTACAACGACGATCTCTCCACGGGTGTTGACACTGAGTTGGACGCGGTGCACGGCTACGACCGGAAGAACCTCTGGGCGGTGGGGCCGGGAGGCACCATGCTCCAGTTTGCCAACGACACCTGGACCCTCCACTCGCTGGCCGATGCGGGTCTCCCCAACAATCCGCCACCAGATTTCACCGCGGTCCTGGCCCTGGGCCCCCAGAAGGCTCTCATTACCACCGCGGGAATGCTTGTTACCTACGATGCCGGTACCTTCACCAAGGACGAAGTCACCTTCGCCGGCTACAAGCTTCGGGCCATCTACGACTCTGGCAATGCGGTCTGGATTGCCGCCGACAAGGGAACTATTTTTAAAAGTGTCGACGGGGGCTGGGAGAAGCACCAGGCCAATGTCTACTCTCAGTTCAAAGCACTCTGGCAGTCGCCGGAAGGCGTTCTTTTCGCCGCCGGAACCCAGACTGACCCCACGGTCTGGACCTACGACGGAAACGCCCAGGACCACTGGGACTACGTGCCCGTGGAATCCCCGAAGTTCATCAAAGATGCCTACCCGCACTTACGGGTCGACCCCGCCAGCCGGATCACGGGAATCTGGGGTACCAGCGACGAGAACGCCTACGTCTGCACTAAAGAGAAGCAGGTTGTACACTACGCGATCCATCCTTAGCCCCATGCCACAGATTCCGGAACTCGTCGCCCCAGCAGGAACCCCTGAGAAGCTCAAGGTCGCGCTGCACTATGGCGCAGATGCAGTTTACTGCGGCCTCAAACAGTACTCCATGCGGGCCTTTGCCGGAAACTTCAGCTTTGACCAGATGGAATGGGCACTGCAATACGCCCACCAACGGAACCGCAAGGTCTATGTCACGGTGAACGTCCTCGCCACGGAAGAAGACTTGCCGGGGCTCGCGGTGGCCCTGGCGAAGCTGCAGCAGCTGCGCCCCGATGGCATCGTCGTGGGCGATGCGGGAGTGGTGGCACTAGCTCGCAAGCATGCCCCAAAGATCCCGCTCCACCTCAGCACCCAACTCTCGGTCACCCAGCACGCGGCCGCCAACTTCTGGTTTGGCCAGGGCATTAAGCGCATCGTGGTAGCAAGAGAGTTGACCATCGAGCAGCTTACGAAGCTGGTGGGCGGTGCCACCGGTGCCATCGAGTGCTTCATCCACGGTGCCGTCTGCATCGCTTATTCGGGGCGCTGCCTCCTCTCCCTCTATTGGGCCAACCGTGACCCCCGCGTCGGGGCCTGCGCTCAGGGCTGCCGCTGGCAATATCGGGAACTGGAGGATACGCGCCGCCCCGGCCTGCCGAACCGCGTCGAGGAGGATGAGCGCGGCACCTATTTCTTCGATGCCAAAGACCTCTGTGCATTGCCAGTGCTGGACCGATTAGTGGCAACCGGGGTGAAGGCACTGAAGATCGAAGGGCGAACCCGCTCCGAACACTATCTGGCAGTGGTAACGGATGTCTACCGCAATGCCCTGGACGTCCTCGCAATGGGCGACCAGGACCGTTTCCAAGCCCGGCAGGGCGAGTGGCTGGCCGAGCTGAAGCGACCCGTTCAGCGGGGCTTCTCGACCCACTTTCTGGCTGGCGGTGAGCCGGGGCCAGAAGCATACAATCCCGAAGGGTCACAGCTCTCGGGACGCAATGACTATCGCGGTAAGATCGTGGCAGTCACCCCTGAGCACGTCGACGTGCTCGTCCGCTATCCCTTTGCCGCCGGAGATTCCCTGGAGTTGCGAGATGCCGGGCTGGTTACCATCCCGGTGACAATGCCCAGCTTGCTCACCACCGCCGGGGAACCCGTCGGTCTCGCCCGACCAAACGACGTCGTGCGCATCCCCGGTCAATACGCAGTCAGCCCGGGAGCTCTGCTACGCATCGCCAAGACTTGACCAGAAAATTTGTGGATGAAGTGGCCCATACGGGACTCGAACCCGTCCTACCGGCTTGAGAGGCCAGCGTCCTAACCGACTAGACTAATGGGCCAGGGTGTCACGTCGCTTTCAAGAAGCGGCTCGGGGACGAGGATTCGAACCTCGACTAGCAGGGCCAGAACCTGCCGTCCTACCTTTAGACGATCCCCGAAGAATCAACTGCCCTGAGGCAGGGACAGGGTATATCGGGATTGCCCTGAGGTGTCAAGTAATTTTGCCGGGCCTCGCGGAAAGGACCATTTCCTTGCTATCTCTCACACTTTTGCAGATAATGAAGCCATCACTCTTGGCTTTACGTCTGTGGGGTAAGGGTGTCCACAGGCAGGCACCGGGGGTCGGCGGCAACGCTGGCCCCCGTATATCTCTCTCATCCCTTCGAGTAGTCGATCCCGGTGCGCAGCGAGGCCATCTGAACCATCTGCTGGGCTATCTTGTTGGCCTCGAAGATCATCTCCTCAGTATCAATTCCCACCAGCATGCCCTGCTCCACCACAATCTCTCCATTGACTATGGTGTAGTCAGTGCGGCCCGTCCCGAAGGAGAGAATCGGTGCCGCCACCGGGTCGTGCAGAGCTCCGGCCATGCCAATATCATCAAGGCGGAAGAGGGCAAGGTCTGCGGCCTTGCCGACTTCGACAGAGCCGATGTCGTCACGACCCAGCACCTGCGCCCCCCCCCTGGTCGCCATGCGCAGGACGGTCCCGGGGCTCATGCGGTCCACGCCAGTGCCAACGCGATGGACCAGCAGTGCTTGACGCAGCTCCAGTAACATGTTCGAACAATCATTGGACGCACTGCCATCCACCGCCAGGCCCACCGGAACGCCGAGGTCCAGCATCTCGGGGATCCGGGCAATACCAGAGCCGAGGCGCAGATTTGATGTGGGGCAATGGGCAACGCCAGTGCCGGTATCGGCCAGCAACCGCAACTCGTCATCGGTGAAATGAACGCCATGCGCAAACCAGACGTCGTTACCGATCCATCCCAATTCCTCCATGAGCGCCAGAGGACGCTTGCCGTAGACCTCCAGACAGTAATCGTTCTCGTCGACAGTCTCGGCCAGATGGGTGTGCAGGCGAACCCCCTCATGCTCCCTGGCGAACAGAGCGATCTCCTTCATCTGCTCCCCGGTGACCGAGAAGGGGGAACAGGGGGAGAGACCGATGCGCAACATGGAGAAGGGGGCCGGGTCGTGGTAGATCTCGATGACACGCTGACAGTCGTAGAGGATCTCGTCCGATTCCTGGACCACCTCATCGGGGGGCAACCCGCCGGAGGATTTGCCGCGGCTCATGGAACCCCGGGTGGGATGGAAACGGGCCCCCAGCCGCTGGGCCGCTTCGATGGTGTGGTCAAGGAGTTCCCTGGGTTGGTCCGTGGGGAAGACATAGAAGTGGTCGGCGATGGTGGTGCAACCCGACATCAACAACTCGCCGATTCCCACCAGCGCAGAGTAATAGATCGCCTCCGGAGTCAGGTGGCGCCAGATCTGGTAGAGCCCCACCAACCAGTCGAAGAGCTTGGCATTAGCAACGTAAGGCACACAACGCTGCATGGTCTGGAAAAGGTGGTGGTGGGTGTTGACAAAACCCGGGTAGACAACATGCTTGCTGCAATCGATGATCCGCTCTTCGTCCACCGGCACCAGGCCGCGGCCAATTTCCGTGATACGATTGCCATCAATGCGTACAGAAACGCCGTGAAACACCTCGTCCCCATCGTTGACCGCGGCCAACGTGTGGATGTTCCTTAGCAGCAGTCGGGACATTGTCAGTTCCCCTCCAAGATCTTTTTGGCTTCTTCTTTGTCGGAAGAATGGACAAAGGAGCCATAGAGCAAGAACTTGTTTTCCGGGTCCACGATCAGGTTGCTGACAATGCGCAAGGCCGAGAGCTTGTCATCGGGGAAGGAGAACATCTTCAGCATCCCCTTCACCTGGTCGGCGGTGAACCAGGCGTTCCTGGCCGCGGTCTGGAGAACCGAGAGCTTGTCATCAGCGAAACCCTGCTCCTTGAGCGCCGCGAGGAGCGCATCGTAGCTTTGCCCGGTGAGGGGCTCTACAACCTCCTGTGGAACCTCATCGAGAACTGGGTCCGCCACTGGCTCGCTGCCGCCATTCACGTTGACGTTGATCTCCAGCTTGCCGCCAGCCACACCCTTGTCATTGCAAGGACAGCATTCGTAGGACGGCAGATGCTCCTTGCGGTTGTTCATTTCCATGAGGAATTCCCGAATGCTGAGCCGGGCCTCTTTGACCTCCAGCTTCAGCACCGCCAGCTCCTTGTCGCCCAACTTGTTGCGACCTTCAAGGCGCTGCTCGACTTCGTCCAGCTTCTTCTCCGCCTGCTTCAAGAGCTTATAAGGAATCCTCTTCTCGGCCGGATGGGCAGGGCGCCCGCCCCGCCCCTGGGCCAGGGCTGGAAGTGTAAATGCAACCATTACCGCAACCAAAGTGAGCGTTCGAAGGGCACGAATCATGACGAATCCTCCTGTCCAGAACCTAGTCGGCCACAGGGCCACAGGCCATTGTAGGGAAGAAGCCGCAGATGTTCAACGAGTTCCGGCACGCGGTTGCGGTGTGTACATATCTTTGTT
>CALGBT010000641.1 GCA_937884235.1 uncultured Pseudomonadota bacterium | reverse complement strand
GAGACTTCCGCTCGGCCGCTACTTCACTGGACCTCTGGACATCGCGGATGCCTCCTAAAGGTAGACGTCAGCGGCGACTCCAGTGGGTCTCGGCTGTGACCATGGCAGCCCCGATGCTGCCCCGGAATCCGGTACTTCTTTGCCGATGCAGAATCTTGACTTTGACCTGGGATCGCCGCAGTGTAAGCGAGAGGCGGTTGCAGTCGCCACCGGGGCGCATTCCTCCGGGGAGGGAAGTGAAGATGGTCTTCCGGCGCGGTTGGCAGCGACGATTGAACAGGTTGCGGGATTGGCTCAGCTTTTCGGCCGATGTCCGCAACCTGGTTGAAACCCTGAATCAGGAGATGGACGCTCCCGACCGTCTGCGGTTGCGCGTTGCGACCCATCCTGGCGGGCTCGTGCGGGCCATCGCCGCGCGTCGCATCTCCATCGCCGAAGCCTATCTGAAGCTGACGCATAGCCTGGCGCACGGCGACCACGATACGCGATTGGCGGCACTAAGGCATCTGGTTCACTACGCCTGGCACGCCAAGACGCTGACGTTGCCGATGAATACCGCGCGGGTGCAAATAGCTCTCATGAAGGAATGTGTGCGCGCTCGCGGGGACCGTATCCGGCAGCTTGAACTCATGCACGACTTTGCGCTGGCCTCTTACGGGCAGGTTGCGGTGATTCGTCGTTTGCTCAGGGAACTCGGGCTGTGCGAGGTGCCGGACGATGGCCGCTCGCTACGGGACATCGCGATGGCCTTCGATGGCCACGTTCACGACTCCTCGTCCCTTGGTCGCAAGACGCCGTCCCAGTTGCTCCTTGATGCGTTCATCAAGGGCGTCTCCAGGTTGACCGTGGCGTACTATGACTTCGACGATCCCGAGGTTTTTGAGGAACTATACGAGGCGGGCAGGCTGCTGGGCATCCAGGTCGAAGTGGGGGTTGAGTTCAGCGTTGGTCCGGCCTTTGAGCGGCGCCACTACATGTACATCCCGCCCCAGGACGGTACGGCTGAGGGGCTGGCCGGCTTTCTGGTGCAGCATGAAACCCATTTGCGCCCCTTCCGGGATGGTCTTCGGACCAATGCGGCCTCTCGTCAGGAGGGCCTCACCGAGTTGTTGCAGCACTTCAATCAGGTGGAGTTGCCGGTGCTCAACGCCCGTTTCGAGGGCGTGCCGTCGCTGCTTCTGAAGCCTGTCTCCTGGGAGGACGTGCGGGATACAGTGCCCCAGGGGCGTATCTCCCGCGCCCAGATCGGCTATGTGTTGGCGGAGAAGATGCGACCGACTCTGCATCGGCGCGCGCTCTATCTTCGCAATCAGCTTGAGCATGCCCTCTTTCGCCAGCGGCAAGGAGGTGTTTCGAGTTGGGAGACCGAGCACATCAGGCGCGAATATGAGCGGGCTATTGCGGACTACCGTGAGTGCACTCCCTATGTTCTCCAGGAGCGTTACGCAGGGCGGGCGGCGGCGATTGACCGCCCTTCCTGCTTCCCCGACCTGGAGGCGTTGGGGGAGCTGTTCGAGGCCGCCGGGGGCCGCGTGGTCTTCATCCACCCGCTCAGCGTCGGCCTGAATCGTTCGGCCCGGGTTCTGGTCAACGGTCATCGCCTGGTTACTGACGTCGAGACTTTCAACATGTCAGATGCGTTGTTGCG
>CALGBT010000640.1 GCA_937884235.1 uncultured Pseudomonadota bacterium | reverse complement strand
CCTCTCCGACCACTACGGTGTCCACGCTTGGCTGCCGTAGCAAGCTAGAGGCAGCAGCAGTTCTCCTCTACACAACTCAGCTTCAACGTGAAGTTGTAGTCACCCCAATCGGCATCCTCGCCAGACTGTCGCCCATCGACCACGACGGTGAACCAGCCCTGCTTGTCGGCGGTCCAGGTGAAGCTCTCGGGCTTGTTGTCAGAGGCATCGTTCCAGCACTTGACGAGGTACTTATCGTTGGCGCTGAAGATGCCTGCCGAGTCGTCGTCGCATTCGGTGCCGTCATAGAGTTTCAACATCACGTCAAACTCGGTGGCGTTGGGGACGACGGTGGCGGCAATGACATCCCCGACCATCAGGTAGATGCGGTAGAAGTGGTCGTAGGAGGCATCCCAACACTCCGAATGATCGAGGAAGTAGTTCAAGTCATCGTCGTTGCCATCCTGGTAGGTATCCCCGGCGGCGGCGAAGGTGGCCAGGGCCTCGGTGCGGCCGACGATGAAGGCCTGGCTGCACTTCTCGCCGGAGGCCGAAAGGTCGTTGTTGCACCACGCAGCCTTGCAGTTCTCTTGGCATGTGTAGTCGACGCACTTGAAGCCGCTGCCACAGTCGCCATCGGCCAGGCACTCGGCGCAGCTGGCCCCGTCGGGGCGGCAGAAAGGAGTGGCCTCCCCGCACGATTCGCAATTGGGACCGCAGCTCTTCGCTACATTGCAGAAAGCGCACGTGCCGCCCAGACAGTGCGGAATCGGAACATCGCAGACATCGCACTGGGGGCCGCAGTGGTCAGCATCGCTGCCGCCGCACGTGACACATGAGCCATTCTCGCAAAGCGCACCTTCCCCGCAGGAGCTGCCGTCACATTCACAGGCACCGCTGACGCAGAGCGGAGCCCCGGCGGGACATTGGACACAGTTGGGTCCGCACAGGCCCATCCCCTCGCACGGTGCACAGTCCCCATCGATGCACTTGTTTCCCGGGGGGCAGGAGTGGTTCTGGTCGCACGTGACACATTTGCTGCCGTCGTACTTGCAGTAGATGCCCATGGAGGCACAGGACTCGCAGGTGGGGCCGCAGTGGACATCGTCCAGGCAGGCCTTGCACTCGCCGCCCTTGCAGTAGAAGCCGCCGGGGCAACTGGTGCCGTTGCAGATGCACTTGTCTTGCTGGCAGACCGGCGTTGCGGCTGGGCATTGGCCGCAGGCTCCGGCGTCGACGGTGCCGATGTCGGGCAGTTGGATGTCGGGAGGGGAGTAGAGGTCCACCACATCCGGTGGCACATAGACGTCGGGGCTGGGAACGTCCGCTAGGGGCCCGGTATCGGCATCCTCGATTTTGACATCGGCAACCATGTCAAATGGCGGTGGTGAGTCCACCGCTAGTTGGTCCACCGCGGCAATCGTGTCCAATGTCGAGACCGCGTCGGCAGAACCGAAACTGACCACATCCACCAGGACAACCTCGAAGGTATCGGGAGCCTCTGCCGTGGTGCTGCAAGCAAGAAGCAGGGTCAGCAGCAACCACCATCCAAGGGAACGAATCGCCATCGGGTCTCCTGTCCAACTGGCCGCATTATACGGGGTGCGTGTACAGGTGTGCAAGACTGGTATCGTAGCATCGCATAACGTATGATGGACGGGAACCAGACGGTAGGGAGGGAGAGCAATGAATTGGAGTTCTGTGGTCAGTACAGCTTCCGTGCTAGCGTTCGCCCTGGCGGCTTGCTCCGACAGCGGCAAGAAGGTCGTGGAGGACGTCGTTTCACCAACTGACAGTGCGCAAGGCGATCTCACGCAGCCCCTCGACTCGGGCGCTGACGAGCGGGGACCAGCTGATGCGACCACCCCTGACGCGCAGTCCCCGGCAGACGTGATCATCTGCGAGATCTGTGATGAGGGCTGCTTTGACGATTCTGATTGCGCCGAAAGCGAGGAATGCGTTCACGCTCCGGGAACCTGTTGCAGCTACTGCCAACCTGCTGAGGGGTGCCAGGAGGACAGCGATTGTGACCCCTGTGAAAGTTGCGTGAACAAGGAGTGCCTTCCCCTTCCCTGCCCATCCGAGTGCATCGTCGACGAGGAGTGCGGCCCGGACGAGGTCTGCGTCACCGACGACGGCTGCTGCGGCTCCTGTCAGCCTGCCGATCCCTGTGCGATGGTTGATTGCATTCAGGAATGTGACGTGGATGGTGACTGCGGCCCCGGTGAGAACTGCATCTGGTGGGGCGAGAACTGCTGCTCCGAGTGCCAGCCGCAATGTGAGATATGCTACATCGAGGAGGGCACTTTCTGCCCCCAGGAAGATGCTCCCGACGGCTGCGAAATCGGTCTGGTAACCGTTACCGAAGTTGGGGTCTGCTGGTTCGAAGTGACCTACCAGGGCGAAACCGCCACCGATACCTTCCTGGCCGACGGCTGCGTCACCTACTCCATGAATCTGGACAACAGTGGCTGCGGTCTGACCTTCGATGAATTTGGCGGCTATTTCGAAGTTGCGTGCAATTTCTGCGGCACCGTAATGTACGCACCGGAGAACTGCGACTGCACACCAGACTGTTCGGGCAAGTCCTGTGGTGATGACGGTTGCGGTGGCAGCTGTGGCGAATGTGACATGGGCTGCTTCTGCAACGAATCCGGCCAATGCGCCGGCTGTGCCGAAGAGCTCATCGAACTGGAGCCGGTGTGCGTGCATGTACCGTCTGTCGTACAAGCTGGCGAGGCCTTCGCCGTGGCCATTTACGGCCAACCTGGCTGCAGCAGCTTCGATCACTACGAAGTTGATACCAACGGCACGGAATACCAAATCACGCTCTTCGGCTCCGCCAGCCCCGACCCCGACTGTCCGCCCCTCGCCTTCTGCGAATCGGACCAGTGGTCCTATCTGGGCCTGGTCTGGCTCAATGCTCCCAATCCTGGTTCTTACACGGTCAAAGTGGGGAAGACCTTCACGGCATATGCCGGAGCCTCCGGTGGCATCATCGGCGAGCCGAACTGCGACGATGCGTGCGCCTCGCCGTCCTTGGAACTCTACCAATGGCATATGAGCGCGCTAACCGCGGCACCGCTGCTTGCGCAATGCATCGAGCCGGGCAACGAGGTCTATGAGAATGCACCCTTGGACTTCTATGGCGAATGTCAGAACTACACGCTGGGAGCGGTCCTCGAATTGCCGCAGATACCGCTCACCCATTGCACCGACGGCCACTTGCTCTTTGGCGCTGAGGCCCCCTACTGGATGGAGGCAACCGTTTGCGGCACCGACCCCATGATCGACGGGCACCTGCCAGTCATCCTCGGTACCATCCAAGGGTCCATGGGGTCACCGCTGCCAGAGCAGTTGTTCATGGCTACCGGTGTACCACTGTGGAATTGAGCTGAGCTAATCGGTCCACATCACATCGCAGAGCACCGGACGGTGGTCGAAGAACGTCGTCTTCATGATCAGCGGCAACCCCGGACTGCCGCCTGGTACCACACAGGAACCCGTCAGGACATCGCTGACGACATGGTCAAGACGCATGGTCGTCACGTGGGTGGCCGGGCCCTCGGGGTTATCAGCCGAGAGGTAGTGAAATGACTTACCCGGTCCCACATACTGATTCCAGGTATTGGCGCTGGCATCGGCCCCGGCGAAGAGGAAGGGGTCCGTATTCATGTCGCCCAGGACCAGATTCACTGCGCCGTTGGCCAGCGGCTCACCATCTCCGGCATCCAGGAAGATCTGCTCGATCTGTTTGGCGCGGCAGGCCTGATCCGCCTCTGTCATTCCGGCGGTTGTATGGGCATTGACGAGGACGAACTCGCGGCCATCGTGGACCTGGACGACGATGGAAGTCACACGCGGGCTCTCGTTACACTCCCCGAAGACGCCCTGCCCCTCGAGCTTGGTGCAGAGTCCGGTCTCCGGGCAGTCCCGGAAGTGCCCGAAGTCCTTGCGCACTCCCACCCAGAGGTCTTCCTGGCCCACCGTATAGGCCAGATGGTAGGCCTTGCCCAGCAGACGCTCGGCGGCCAGTGGTTGGCCCCCTTTGTAGCCCTCGCAGACCAGGCCGAGCCCGGCCGGCGGCGCCGGCGCATCGGCACACCAGGGGTCGTACATCAGCTCCTGCATCGCCACCACCTCGGGGTGGTGCTTCGCCAGCCAGTCGCGTAGCGCATCCTCGGCCGGATTCCAGGCCAGGGAATTGCCCAGGTAGTCATTGATGTACTCTGCCTGGGTAGATGTGTAGCCGTCCCCGTCACCCGCTTGCTCATCAGTATCGTGCAGGGTCTGAGAAGAAGTGCCTACATTAAACGTAACCACCTGAAACGGTAGGGGCGCGTAGGACTTTCCGACATCCGCTTCGCCGGTGCCCAGGTCGGTAGCCAGGTCGCTCTTGCCAACATCCGCAACGTCCGGCGCGCGAGCAACATCCGCGCCCCCATCCCCACCGTCGAACAAGCCGCAACTGCACAGTGAGACCGCCGCTATGAGCACCAGAATGCGTACCATCTTTTCCCCCGGAAGGCTGTTGCCGCACCAGCAGTATCCCATCAGGTAGCAATCGCCGCAAGTCTCCGATTGCTCCGGGCACATCCTTGAAACGATCCCCTATGTTTCTTACTGGCCCCCATTTCCCATCGGTCAGCCCGCGGTCGGCACTGCTCCCACCGGTCATCCCGCGGTCGGC
>CALGBT010000639.1 GCA_937884235.1 uncultured Pseudomonadota bacterium | reverse complement strand
CAGGTTGGCTGCGTAATCATTGATGGCGACTCGCCGCATGCCGCGGTCAATGGTGTCCATTCGCTGCCCCCAGCCCACCGTGAGCGGTTGTAGCTTGCCCAGAGCCTGGAGAAGGGCCCGCCAGGTTGCTAGTCGAGAGAGCACTCGATTGGTGTGAAAGAAGAACTGGAAGGCCGCTGAATTCCGCTGCGTCAGTTGCTCACGGTCGGTGAAAGAACCGATGTTGCTGTCTGACCAGAGATTGGCCACGATCACCAATTCGGGTCGTTCCCGAGGCAGCACGGCCTTCAGGACCTGCAGGGACTGCAGCGTGGAGTAGCCTGGGGCTGCCAGATTGAGCGTCCGGATGCGCCCAGGTGCTGCCAATGCGACCTGGGCGGGGAAGCTCTGGATGGACTGCAGGCCGTGACCGTACACGCTGGAATCCCCCACGAATACTGCCGTCCGTCCCGCGCTGCCCACCGACTGCTTTAGCGTGAAACTCGCTTCTCGCGGGTCGCCTTCCTGGGGAAGCCACAGCAGCGCGGGGTCCGACTGCATGGTGTTTGGAAGCCCTGCAGATGGGTCGCCGGCACGCAGGAGAGCCTCGATTGCGAGCAAGGCCAGCAGGCCATAGAGTGGCCAGCGGATCCAGGCCTTCCGCCATAGTGCAGTTAGAATAGCGCCTCTCGTGGCGGTGGAGCGGGCCATGAATCACTGCCTCCTGAAGCAGGCTGGCCAGCAGCGTGGCTGCCAGCAGGGCATCCCGACGACCGGATCTCAAAGTCTACACGTGTTGCAGCCCACGGTCGAGGTCTTCAAGCAGATCTTCAATGTCCTCAATGCCCACCGAGAGGCGAATGAGAGTGTCGTGGATACCCAGAGCCTGGCGTACCTCTGGGGGCACGCTGGCGTGGGTCATGATGGCAGGATGCTCAATGAGGGATTCGACGCCGCCCAGACTCTCGGCCAGAGTGAAGACCTTGAGGTTTTCGAGGAAACGCCGGGAACCGTTCAAGTCGGAATCGAGATAGACCGTGATCATCCCGCTCATGCCGCGCATTTGCCGCTTGGCCAGTTCGTGCTGAGGGTGTGATTCCAGCCAGGGGTATACAACCGAGGCGACCTTGGGGTGTCCTTCCAGGTGGCGTGCTACTGCCATCGCATTCTGAAAATGGCGCTCCATGCGAATACCCAAAGTCTTGGCTCCGCGCAAGGTCAGCCAGGAATCCCATGGGCCTGGCACTGCCCCCACGGCATTCTGGAGGAACTTCAGGCGATCCCGCAGAGCCTCGTCCTTGACCACGACGATACCGCCCACAACGTCGCTGTGGCCACCGACATACTTGGTTGTTGAATGGACCACCATGTCGACGCCAAATTCCAACGGACTCTGGAAGAACGGCGATGCGAAAGTATTGTCCACGGCCACGAGGGCTTTGGTTCCCCTGGCCATTTCAACGATGGCAGCCAGGTCAGTCAGCTTCAGCAACGGGTTGGTGGGCGTCTCGATCCAGATGAGGCGTGTCCTGTCGTTGAGGACGCGGGCCACATTCTCCGGATTTGTGGAGTCGACCCAGTGAAAGACCAGCCCGGTCTTCCGGTGGACCTTTTCGAATTGACGGTAAGTGCCGCCATAGACGTCGTCCGTGCAGACTATCTCATCCCCTGCCTCCAGAAGATGCATGATGGTATCTTCTGCGGCCAGGCCAGATGCGAAGGCGATGCCATAGTTGCCCCCCTCCAGCGCGGCAATGCACTCTTCCAAGGCATCCCGGGTCGGGTTGTGGGTGCGAGAGTACTCAAAGCCCGTGTGGACCCCGGGACTCTGCTGGGCATAGGTGGACGTCTGAAAAACCGGGACAATCACGGCACCGGTCTTCTCTTCGGGTGCCTGTCCGGCATGAATCGCTCGGGTGTTGAATTTCATGGGGACTCCCGCAATCTATGGGCGATGTTGCTCCAGGTACTCAATAATGTCGATACGGGTCAGGATACCTTCAATGGCATCGACTTCAGGAGCGGTGCCAACGAGCACGGCACTGTTGGACAGCAAGCTCTCGTTGACCTTGCCAATGTTAGTCTGGGGATGCAGCACGGGCAGCCCGCCCTCGGCGATGGATGCCACCTTCATCTGCGGGGAGGTACCAGAAACCAGTGCAGTGAGAATCTTGCGCTCCGATACCGTGCCGCACAGCGCCCCGCTGGTATCCCTCACCGGAACCTGCGAGATGCCCTTCTCCCTGAGCATGGTGGAAACCTCCAGCAAGCTCTGGGTGGCATCGGCCCAGATAACAAGGCCGTCCTTCCCCTTCAAGATGTCGGCCGCGGTTGGCTCGGTATCATCATCGAAGAAACCGTTGACGCGCATCCACTCATCGTTGAACATCTTCGAAAGATAACGGTCGCCGTGATCGGGGAAGAGTGCTGCGACCCGTTTACCCGGGCCGAGCTTGCGCGCTACCTCCAGGGCAACATGGGCGGCGCCGCCCGAAGAACCACCAACGAACAGGCCTTCTTCACGTGCGAGCCGGCGGGCCGTCAGGAAGCAGTCGGCATCTGTCACCTGGTACATGTCGTCAATTACGGACATGTCGAGGGCCGCGCAGATCATGTCCTCGCCAATGCCTTCGACCTTGTAGACGTGCGGCTTGGGCATCTTGCCGGTCTTGAAGAGGTCGTAGTAGACCGAGCCGATGGGGTCAACGCCGATAATCTGCGTCTTCGGGGAGTGCTCTTTGAAGTAGCGGCCGATTCCACTGATGGAGCCCCCCGTGCCAACGCCAATTATGAGGGCGTCGGCCTTGCCCCCCAGATCTTCGTAAAGCTCCGGGGCAGTGAGCTTGTAGTGCGCCTCGATGTTGACGGGATTGTGATACTGGTTGACGTAGAAAGCACCGGGGGTCTCCCGGGCCAGCCGTTTGGCAGTTTCGTAGTAGCTATCGGGGTGGTCGGCCGGCACGTTGGTGGGAGTAACCACCACTTTGGCGCCAAAGGCCCGGAGAGTATTGATCTTCTCCTGGGACATCTTGTCCGGCATGGTGAGGATCAGCTTGCAGCCGTAGACTGCGGCAATTAGCGCCAGTCCCGCACCGGTGTTGCCCGAAGTGTTCTCGACAATCACGCCGCCTGGCTTCAGCTTACCCGTCTCCATGGCGCGCTGCACGATGAACATGGCCATGCGGTCCTTGACGCTGCCCCCGGGGTTCACATACTCGCACTTGACCACCACCTCGGCGCTCTTGGGTGGAACAACCCGATTCAACCGCACCAATGGCGTTCTGCCAATGGCCTCCAGAATGTCCTTCTTGATATTCATGGCCCACTCCCCCAGTTCAAAGTCGACGCCGGTTGTAGCATTACCAGATGTGGCGTTCAAGGCCCGAATTGATCCGGGGGCGCCGCAACCGCCCAGGCATGCGGGCAGTGGGAAGGTCCTACGGTGCGAAGGCCGCTTTGGATACCAATCCAGTGGCCTTGGCCAGCGAGAACTGGGCGAGTGCCAGGCGAATCCGGCCCTGCAGGGTCTGGATGCGGGCGCTCTGAACCTGCTGCTCGGCATCGAGCATCACCGTCTGCTGGGCAACGCCATGCTTGTACTGCTTCTCCACCAGGGCGAAATTCTCCACCGCCAGTGCCGACATCTCCAGCGCCGTATCGAGATCGATCTGGGCGGCCTTGATGCCGCTGACTGCCCGTTGCACGTCAAGACGGGCGTTGACAAGTGCAGTCTGACGGCCATATTCCGCTTCTCGGACCTTGGAACGGGCGATGTCGAGCTCGGCCAGGCGCATGCCGCCCTCAAAGATACTCCAGTTCAATGTCAACATGGCCCGCCACTGAAAGTGCCGGCCAGCGAAGCCAGTGTTGGTGCTCCCTGAGTAGTTCCAGGCAGCCCCGATGGTCGGTACGAACTTCATCCAGATGTCCGTAACACCGCGTTCGGCGAGAAGGGACATCTGGTCCAGCAGCTTCAGATCCAGGCGCCGCTCCAAACGAAGGTCGTCTGCAACCGTGGTAGTAATCTCCGCCCAGGGGTTGGCCGGTGACTCTTCTACCGCAAAGTTCACCGATTCGCGGCCGATGAGAATGGCCAGACTGCCTAGCGCCAATTCCAGGCCTGCCTGCGCCTGGTTCAGCCCGTTGCGGGATTGCAGAACAGAGATGGCTGCACGGATTCTCTCGTTCTCCAGTGCCACACCGTTCTTGCGACGAATCTCGGTGAAATCGAGGAGCCGCAAGGCACTGCCAAGGTTCTCCTGCATCAGTTTCACCGCGGCCTGGGCCGTGGCAGCACCGTAGTATGTTTGCACCACCGCAAAAACAAGCTGCTCCTCAGCGAAACGAGTCTGCAGAATGGCGATGTCCTCACCGGTGTAGACGTTCTTGATGAGGGGTAGGGTGCGGGCATTAAGCAGGCTCATGCCCACGGTGAGGCTGCCCTCCCAGTTGTTGAGCTCCTGGATTACCCGGGCGCTATCGCCGCTGTCCTCCTCACCCGTGGCGGGCTCTGCCGCTGCCGTGCACAGGCTCGGAAGCGGTCCCATCACCCCTTCGTCCCAAACGCCGCAATTAAGTGCTGCCAGGGCGAAGACATCTGCGAAGCCGCTGCCAAAGTCCAAGGAAATCCGCTCGTCTGCCCGAGAGTAAGTCCCTTGCATCCTGACAAACGGCAGCAACATCCCATATGCCTGCCAGAGCTGCGATTTGGCTTGCTCCAACTTCTCCTGGGAAGCCTTCAATTGCGGGCTGTAGGCCAACGCCTCACGCACGGCGCCGTCCAAAGGCAGGACATCATCAGATTGGGCGAGTGCTGGGGCGGTGAAGCTGAGAACGCAAATACCCAGCACCGTTCCAACAACCGACATCATGGTCTTGCTAAGTCTCTTCATAAATGAGTCTCCCACCGTCCTAACCGTTCATTGCCGAGATGCCCGCAATCATCAGGACCGCCAGTACCGAAGCTGCCACCACGCCAATGAGCACCGTGGCCCTCTGCAAGATCGGGTGCCGCTCCAGGAATCCGGACATGCGCTCCTGCCCCGAACTGACCAGGTGGTACATAACAGGAACCACCACCAGCGTCAGTATCGTGGCAAACATGAGGCCGTATATGACCGCAATGGCCATGGGGCCCCAGAACTCCATGGAGCCCGAGCCCGAGACGAACTTCATCTCCCGGATATTGAAATCAAAGCCCTGGGCCATGGGCACCAACCCCAGAATCGTGGTCCCAGCCGTGAGTAGGACCGGCCTCAGTCGCACTGTACCGGCCTCGACGATGGCCTCAGTGAGTGCTTTGCCCTCTTTCATTTGTTTGTTGATGAAGTCAATGAGCACAATTGCATTGTTCACCACGACCCCAGCCAGACTGATAATACCCACCCCGGTCATCATGACACCAAAGGCCATCTGGTTGATGATCAACCCCCAGAAGACCCCCACCATGGAGAGGAGCACCGAGAAAAGGATAATCGAGGCCTGGCCAATGCTGTTGAACTGGGTCAGCAGCACCATGGCAATAAGGAAGATACCGATAACCAGCGCCTGCGCCAGGAACCCGCGGGCCTTCGCCATCTCCTTATTCTCACCTGTGTATGAGAGTTGTACGTCGCGTTTCGAATACCCTTTCAACTTCTCCCGGGCCTCCTTGAGCACCTCGGCACCTGACCGTCCTTCCGCATCGGCGCTGACGGTGATGATGCGCCGCCGGTCCACGTGGCGAATGGATGTTGCACCCACGTCGCTGCGCAGATGTGTCACTGATGACAGCGGAATCTGCCGCCCTTCTTTGCCGGAAATGACCAGATCACCGATGTCTTCCCGGTTGTTCCGGAAACGCTCGGCAGCCTTGACCGTGACGTCAAACTCCTCCTCCCCGAGCCGGTAGACAGTTGCCTTGCTGCCATAGACCGCGGTGCGGACGGTGCCAGCCACAATGCGCAAGCCCTGGAGAATCAGTTGGTTTGACAATACTCGCTCAAATTCCAGACGCAGTTCCGGACGTCCCTCCGAGAAGTCATCTCGCAGGTCGGTCAGTCCCTTGATATCCTTGATAATGGACTGAACATCGTCCGACACTTCGGCCAGCACGTCGAAATCTCTTCCCGAAACCTCAATGTTCACAGGCGCACCGGTTGGCGGCCCCATCCGGGCTTTCTCGATGCGTACTCGGGCTCCGGCAACGGTGGGAATAAACTGGCGGAGCTTCTCGATGGTCGCCTCGGGATGCTCCGTCCAATGTTCGCGGTCCATGAAATCAAAGGAGATGCTGCCAAGGTACGGTGTTCCCTCAGAAGACCGGACATCCATCCGTCCGCCACCCGCACCCACATCGGCCTGAAAGCTCTCAATATTGTCCAGGCCCATGAGGAATTCTTCGAGTTGTTCACTGACCCGATTGGTCGCCGGCAGCGACGTTCCCTCCGCCGCACGAATGGAAACACGCCCGCGCTCAGGAGTAGTAGACGGAAAAAACTCAACGTCGAGATTGGCCGCCTTCAAAGCCATGATAGAGCCGATGAAGATGCCGATTACTCCCACCACCACTATCGCTCGATGATTCAAGGACCAAAAGAGGAAGCCCCGATATCCGTTCATGAAGGCAGGGCGCAGGTCGAATCGGCTCGACTTCTTGGGCCCCTTGGACTCGCCACCGGTGTCGGGCTTCATGAAAGCACTGGCGATGACAGGATTGA
>CALGBT010000638.1 GCA_937884235.1 uncultured Pseudomonadota bacterium | reverse complement strand
GCGGCGGCGAAGACCTCCTCAAAGAGAGGGATGGCGGTGTTGGGCTCATCGGCGTTGACGTGGCGCAGGAGTGCGGCTTGACGTTTGAGGCTGGTGGCCTCCGAGAGCACTACGGCAGCGCGCAGCAGCAGCGCTTCCACCCACAGCTCCCACTGTCCGGTCTGCTCGCAGAGGGGCCCGATGGCGTTGAAGGCCGGGCCATTTCTGGGGGTCTCCTCCAGGGCTTGGAGGTACCAGCGGGCGGCCTCCTCAAAATAGCCGACGTCGTCCCGGTAGAGGTCGCCAAGTTTCAAACAGAGCTCCAGCTTGCGGTCGCGACTGACGGCCAGTACGGCGTTGGCCAGGAGGTCGCCCAAAGTGCCGAAGGCGCCTTCCCGGCGAGCCACGCGTTCAGCCATGCGTAACAGCGGCCCGGCCCCGGGGTCTTTCTTGAGTTGGGCTTCGAGTTGAACCAGGGTAGATTTGTTCCCGTTACTCACATCGCCACCTCTGTGGAGTCTGAACGCGCGTTGCGTGTTTTAGAATATCACAGGGAAGGACTGGATGGTAGAAAGTGACCACCGGCGGCGCTGCCGAAGCAATGCCGCCGCTAGTGATTGCAGGGGAGGGGCTTGCCGGTAGCTACTTCGCCCGGACCACTACATCGTCGATGAAGGGACCGGCGTAGCTGTTGGCCCAACTGTCGATAGAATCGAAATTGAAGACGATCTGCACAGTCTTGCCCTTGAGGGACGTGATGTTGATTGATTGCGCAATCCACTTGTTCAGTTGCACTCCCTTAGGCAGCTTGAAGTTCACTGCCCCCGTGCCGCCGACCTCTTTGACCGAAACTGTGGTGACGTCGTAATTGGTGTCAGCTTCTACGGCCAGATAGCTCATGAAGTCCAGGTAGAGGGTTTGGGTGGGGTCAACGGGCGCGGTTGCTACAAATGAACTGCTAGTTGCCGAACCATGGACCTTCTGGTTGCCAAGTACGAAGTTGGTCCCATTGTTGAAATTGAGGGAGCAGTCGCTGGACGAGAAGCCCGGGGAACCTGGCGTCGCATCCACGTCCCAGATAACCGGTGCCGTCGGGTTGTTGTAAGTCCAGTTGTCGGCGGCGCAGATGATGCCGTCGGCGAAGACTGGTGCTGGCAGGGCCGCGACTGAGGCATTGTCAACAAACCACCCGCGGAAGTTGTTGTAACCGCCATCAATGGTATCGAAGCGGAAGCGCAGGCGGATCTTCTTGCCGGCAAAGGGAGTGAGGTTGAGGGAAGAGATCTTCCAACCCTTCATGGTCCCGACATTGGCTTCCTGGAGGGTCTTGACGTCGCTGGTGAAGGCGAGGGCAGAGCTCTCGGCGTAACGTCGGTCATAATTGTTAAGGTTCTCGGTTTCGTGCCAGGAGCGGAAGACCAGTGAAACTTCGGTTCCAGCCGCCAGGCCGGTGAGGTCAATGACTGGCGAAAGTGCGTAGCCGTTGACTGTTCCACCACTACTCGGTTGGAAGTCAACTCCATCATTGAAGTTGAGGCTGGTCTCGCCGGCGAACTTGCCCGGGTCGGCGGCGGTGGCATCGATGGCCCATGCGACTCCATCCTTGCCGCCGAAGAACTGCCAGCCGTTGGTATTGTCTTCAAAGGTCTCGGACATGGGCTTGCCGGAAGCGATGGTCACCACGGGGCCCAGGTAGATGTTGACATCTTCCACGAACCAGCCCGGGCCGTTGTTGTAAATGCTATCCCCGGAATCGAATCGGAAGCGGAGCTGGAACTTCTCGCCAGCCAGGGCCGTGACGTCAAAGTTCTCGATGACCCAGGCAGTCTTGTTGCTGCTCTGCACGAGAGTCTTGGTCCACGCGACGGTGTTGAACCCATCGGTGGAGGCTTCGACGTAGCGCAAGTCAGCGCCGTCTGAATACTCCAATGGGTCAGCACCGTTGTATGAGTGGAAGGCCAGGGTCATGGTTGTGCCGCTCACTGCGGTGGCGTCGTACCAGAAGCTGGTGGTGGCTCGGCCGCTGGTCGTCCCCGGGTAGTTCGTGCCGTTATTGAAGTTTAGCGCACATGTCCCGGTGAGCGGGCCAGGGGCGGCAGGGGTGCCGTCAGCGGCCCAGCCGACACCGCCCACTGCCGGCGTGTAGGTAAATGGTGCGTTGCATCCGATGGCGTGGTATTGCGGCAGGGCCAGCACATCACACTCATTGTTGACGACGTAGACGCAATTGCCGGTGTCCGCGTCGCAGGAGTCGTTGGTACAGGCGTTGTAGTCGTTGCAGACAACCTTTTCACCGCCGCAAACTCCGTCCTTCGAGCAGATATCATCGGTGGTGCACTTGTCGGCGTCGTCGCAGGAATCCCCGGTCATGGGCTGGTTGAGGCAGTTGCCGAACACTCCGCAAGAATCCTTGGTGCACTCGTTGTCATCATTGCAGTCCTTCGGTGCGCCGCCGCAGACCCCGTCGGTGCAGACATCATCCACCGTACACGGTTTCTTATCGTTGCAGGTGGTACCATTCTTGGCATTGGTGTAGGCACATTTGCCAGTGTCGGGGTTGCAAGAGTCCAGAGTGCAGGGGTTCTTGTCGTCGCAGTTGATCTCCTTGCCAGCGCAAACGCCGTTGGCGCAGATATCGCCAGTGGTGCATTTGTTGGTGTCGTCGCACTTGAAGTTGTTGTTCTTGTTGACGCAGCCGGATGCGGGGTTGCAGGAGTCGGTAGTGCAGACGTTGCTGTCGTCGCAGTTGAGCGGAGCTCCGGAGATGCAGCTACCGCTCTTGCACATGTCCGTCACGGTGCAGGCATTACCGTCGTCACAGGGGTCAGTGTTGTAAGAGTGGATGCACCCCATATTCGGAAGGCAAAGGTCGTTGGTACAGGGGTTCTCATCATCGCAGTTGAGGTCCCCACCGCCCACGCACTCGCCGCTGTCGCAATGGTCTTTGACGGTGCAAGGATTGCCATCGTCGCACGATGAGTTGTTGTTGGTGAAGACGCAGCCGATGGCAGGGTCGCACGAATCGTTGGTGCAGATGTTTTCATCGATGCAGGGGAGATTCGGCCCGCCGTAGCAGGTACCATCGCTGCAGGTGTCTCCCTCGGTGCAGGCGTTCTTGTCATCGCAGGGAGCGGTGTTGTTGAGATGAATGCAGCCCTTGACGGCGTCGCAGAGGTCATCCGTACAGGGGTTGGAGTCGTCACAGTCGAGCTGCGAGGTGCCGCCGCACTGGCCGTTCTTGCAGATGTCATCGAGGGTGCAGATATTCTCGTCATCGCAGGGGGCCGTGTTGGACGGGTAGAGGCAGCCGATGCCCACGACGCACTTGTTGTCAGTGCAGGGGTTATCGTCATCACACTGGAGACCGACGCCGATGCACTCGCCGTTCTTGCACTCGTCGCTATTGGTGCAGTCGTTGCCGTCATCACATCCGCCACCATTGGGCAGTGCCGACGCAACGCAGCCTGCTTCGGGGTTGCAGGAATCGACGGTGCAGTCGTTGAGGTCGTCACAGAGCAGAGCGGGCCCACCCTTGCAGATGCCACCATCACATTTGTCCTTGGTGGTGCAGGCGTTGCCGTCTTCGCAGGAGTTGTTGTTGTTGACCTGGACGCAGCCGATGGCCGGGATGCAGGTGTCGGACGTGCAGACCTTCTCGTCATCGCAGTTCAGCGGCTCGCCCGGCTGGCAGGCACCGTCACCGCAGGTGTCTTCGACGGTGCAGAGACTGCCGTCGTCACAGGGGGCGTTGTTCGGTGCAAAGACACAACCGATTTCCACGTCGCAACTGTCATCGGTGCAGTCGTTCTTGTCGTCGCAGACCAGTTCGATGCCGCTGCAGGTCCCTTCCGTGCAGACATCGTCGGCGGTGCAGGCGTTGTTGTCATCGCAGGCCAGGGTATTGTTGGCAAAGACGCAGCCATCAATGGGGTCGCAAGAATCTGAGGTGCAGGGGTTTTCGTCATCGCAGGTGATGGATTCGCCTGCGGTGCAAGTGCCCTCTACGCATGTGTCACCCGTAGTGCAGGCCGAACCATCTTCGCAATCACCCTCGATGGCTTCAAAGAGGCAACCTTCCACTGCATCGCAGGTATCTTTGGTGCAGGGATTGGCATCGTCACATTCCTGAGCTGCACCGGGCTGGCAGGTGCCGTTTCCGCAGGTATCATCGACGGTGCAGATGTCCTCGTCGTTGCAGGGGGCATCGTTGTTGACGTGCTGGCAACCATCCGCGGCATCGCAGGAGTCGTCGGTGCAAATGTTATCGTCGTCGCAATCAAGGGGCTTGGTGCCGACGCATTCGCTGTTGGAGCAAACGTCCACTGTGGTGCACTTGTCAGCATCGTCACAGGTTTCGTCGTTGGCAGAGAAGATGCACCCTTCCTTGACGTCACAGGAATCGGTGGTGCAGACGTTTTCGTCATCGCAGACCACCTCTGCGCCGGGCAGGCATTTGCCGTCAGTGCAGGTGTCGTTGTCGGTGCAAGCGTTGCCGTCTTCGCAGGGCTCGGTGTTGGGGCTGAAAACGCAGCCCGCTGCAGGGTCGCAGGAATCGTCGGTGCAGAGGTTGTCGTCGTCGCACTCCAGGGCCACGCCTGGCTGGCATTCGCCTGCTACGCAGATATCGTCCACGGTGCAGGCATCGGCATCGTCGCAGGAGGCATCAAGGTCAACGGAGTAGCAGCCGGTCTCGGCATCACACTTGCCGGCCTTGCAGGGGTTCTCTTCTTCGCAGACAACCTGCTCGGTGCCGGTGCAGCTGCCACCCTGGCAGATGTCCACGGTGGTGCAGACACTGCCGTCGTCGCAGGGCATGGAGTTCTCGGTGAAGACGCAGCCGGCGGCGGGCTCGCAGGAATCGTCGGTGCAGATGTTGTCATCGTCGCAGGTCACCGGGGCGCCGGCGCAGAAGCCTTCCACGCAGGTGTCGTTTTCGGTGCAGAAGTCGCCGTCGTCACAGTCGCCATCTTGCGCTTCATGGAAGCATCCCTCGCCCGCCTCGCAGCCGTCGGCGGTGCAGGGGTTCTCATCGTCGCAGGGGTCCAGGTCGAAACCGGTGCAGATTCCCTCTTCACATTCCGAAGCAAAGGAGCAGGGGTCCTCATCGTCACACAGCGTCCCGTCTTCGACAGGCACCGGGCCGCATTCGCCCGTGTCCGGGTCACATTTGTAGAGATTGCAGACGTCGTCTGCCGGTGTTTCGCAGGCGATGACGGTTTTCGGGTTCAGGACGCAGGTGGCGTTGAGGCAGACCAAGGAACCGTTGCAGAGGTCACCGTCCTCGAGGTCGGCACAGTCTTCGTCAGCTTCGCAGCTACAGTTGGCGCCGGCTTCGCCCAGGCAGATGCCGTCAATGCAGGTGTCATTACCGGTGCAGGGGTCACCATCGCTACACTCGCCGGTAAGGGGAGCGAAGACGCAGCCGTCGGCGGGGTCGCAAGCATCGGTGGTACAGGGGTTGTCGTCGTCACAGACGAATTCCCCGGTGCCGGAGCACTGACCGGCGACACAGTTATCGCCGCTGGTGCAGATGTTGCCATCGTCGCAGGCAGTGCCGTCCAGCAGTGCCTTCTCTTCGCATTCTCCGTTGCTGGTATTGCAGGCCACGGTCAGGCAGGCGCTGTTGCTCTTTTCGCAGACGACGATGGTTTCCGGGTCGACGATGCAGGAGCCGTCTACGCAGACAAGGAAGCCATTGCAAAGGTCACCGTCCTCCTTCTCGAAGCAGTCGCCGTCGACGGTGCAGGGGCATTCGTTGCCCGAGCCAACGCAGGCACCGTTGAAGCAGGTGTCGCCACCGGTGCAAGGGTTCCCATCGTCGCAGGGGGAATCGTTGTCCTCGTACTCGCAGCCGTTCTCGGGGTTGCAAGTGTCGGTGGTGCAGGGATTGCCATCGTCACAGGCGACGACTTTGCCGGTGCAGGTCCCTCCCACACAGACAGAGTTGCTGGTGCAGGCATCAGCATTCTCGCAGGCCTGACCATCGGGCACTGCCTTCTTCACACAGACGCCAGTGGCGATGTGACAGTAAACCAACAGACAGGGGCCGGGGGTCTCTTCCAGGGCGTCGACACAATCCTGGTCGGACTCACAGGTGGGCTCGAAGATATCAGGTTCGACGGTATCGAGTTCCACGACGTCGGCGTCGATGAGGTCAGGTTCCGTGACATCGGGGTCGACGAGGTCGGGGTCGGTGACATCGGGGTCGACGAGGTCGGGGTCGGTGACATCGGGCACAAAGGCGTCGTCGACATCTTCGGATTTTACGTCTTTGGTTACGTGGAGGTCCGTGGAGGTGATGTCGTCAGGAAGGATGTCGCCCTCTTGCCCGACCACCTCGGCGTCTGCCTTGGCAATTGAGTCGTCATTGAAGATGCTGCCACCTGGACCGCTGCACGCGATCACGGTTGCGAGTGCCACAAGAATCGTTAGTTTGCCAAACACTCTGCTCATGCTGTTTCCTCCAGGGTAGTCACCAGCTAATATCCAGTTCGGCGGGGAAGATACTCTTGTTCGCACCACTCCGCAACTGTGTATGCGAAAAAAGATTGCAAAAGCAGCGTGAAGGAAGGTCCGTGGCGTGGTTGGATGGGGAGGCACTAAAACGTTGAAGCGTTGACCCTGGGGCGCTACCATGGGGCACGGAATCCCAAAGGAGGATAACATGCTTCGAACCTCTTCGTTGGCCGTCGTGTTGCTGGCACTGCTGCTCTGTCGATGTGCTGAAGAACGGCCGCCCATTGACCGGGTCCAGACTCTCGCTCTGGACAAGACCTTCTTCGTTGGAACGGATATCGCCGACTCCTCTGACAATCCTGAGTTCTGGGCCCAGGCCAGTCTGGTTGACTTGAGCTTCGGCGAGACCCGGGATTCCCTCTTTACTTCCAGCTATGCGCAGCCGCTGACCCGCATTAAGTGGTTTATTACTGAGGATCTGTTGCTGGCGCGGTTGGCCTACGAGCGGATTGACGGCTCCGATGGCAAAGGCATGGGCGATGCGACGGACGAGGGAACAGTGGTTGCCGCCTTCAGAATTGAGAAGCACTTCGATATTGCCAACGACTACAACTCGACGACTGGCGAGGAAGTCAATGTGCTGCTGGAGAACGATACCGACCGCCCGTGGTATGAGCGGCAGTACATGCGCGTCGATTTCAGCAAGAACATCAACGTGGACAGCTACGATTTCGATACTCTATCAATGATTGGCATTTACGATGGCGTAGAGTACGAACCGCTCAGCTACTTTGTGGACGATCCACGCGATCCGGATGCGCCGCAGTTCGACCTTGACGAAGGCTACTTCGACATCACCCTCAAGGTCTTTGCCCGACCCCTCACCATCGACTTGAGCGACCTGGGTTGGGGCATCGCCGAGTTCCCGGCCTGCTGGTTCGAGAACGACTTCCTTTCGGGATCCTGGCCCGAGGGTGGTTGCAGCCCTACTGAGTTGACCATTCGGCACGCCTTCCGGCGGGTTGTCGACCTCGACTTCGAGCCGGTGGAATGGGACGGCGAACGCTTCCAGGCTTTTGGCGCCTTTTATGTCGAGCGCTATGGCTACAACCGCAACTACGGCATGAGTGATGCGCAGTGGCACCGCTTCTTGACCCACTATCAAATCTGGGAGCGGAGCCACTACTATACGTCGCCGGAAACCATGGAAGGGTTTGTGCCGTGCTACACGGAAGAGACCACGCAGTTTGGCGCGGACCCCCATCGTGACGAGGATGGCAACGGCACCGAAGACGAGTGCGAGGCCGTGGGGCGCGGTTCCCGCTGCGATACGTTCCGGCAGCGCTGCACGCTACCCTTCCGTGACCGGACTCCCATCATATTGCCGTGGTACTACGCCGATGGCTCGGACATGTCCGTCTTCGGTAGCACCGAGATCTCCACCCATCAGTGGGATGTGGCGATGCGTCATGCCATCCAGGCCGCCCGTTATGCGGAGTGCATGAGGGTTGGTGACGAGCACTGCGACACGAACCATCCGGTATTGCGAGGGCAGGGTACTGACCAGTCTGACGCCATGGCCTTGGCCCTGGAAGTCGATGACTGCCGCAACGGCAGGGAGTATCCTGAGCGGGACCAGAATCCGGACGAGTGCAAGGCCCTCGCAGACCAGTTGGGGTTGGCCATGGGGGCCAGCGGGGGGGCTATTGCCCTGGCCAAGATGGAAGAAACCCTGGTGCTGTGCCACAGCCCGGTGCTGGCGATTGACCCGCCGGCCTGTGGCCAACGGCGACTCCCGGAAGGGGCGACCGAAGAGAGTTGCGACGAAGCGCGTGCGGCCCTTGAGGCAGGCACAGAAGATGATGAGACCACGGATTTGGTTGCGGCCTGTGACGATGCTCTACACGTGCGTCGGGGAGACTTGCGCTATCATCAGATCAACGTCATCAAGGAGCCGCAGAGTTCTTCCCCGTGGGGCATCTATGTGGACTCCGAGGACCCGCTGTCCGGCATGAAGGTGGCGGCCAGCATCAATGTCTGGTCGACGGTGACCGACATGTGGGCGCAGAAGATTGTGGATCAGGTGCGCTACGTGCGCGGGGAGCTGACCACCGCCGACATCACCGAGGGAACCTACGTGGATAGCTGGGCCGAGGCGGTGGAGGCCTCGTCCCGGGGCGGTGTCTTCCCGCAGCTGAGCAAGAGCGAAGTGTCATCACGTCTCGCGCAATTCTCGGTGGGCAAGGAAATTGACCTGCCGGGTCTGAAGAAGGCCTTCTTCGAGAAGTTTCCCCAGGGAATGAAGAAAGCCTTCAAGCTGGCGCAGGAGTTCCGGGGTGTCAGGTCCTGGAGCAAGGCAGCTTCCACCTGGGCCCCGCTCTACAATGCGCGTCGCACAGCGGCTCAGGGTGGCGGGATGGAAGCGTCACTGATGAACAAGATGATGCAGCAGCTGAGCGGCGTGGCGGGAATGCATCCGGGCCAGACCATCATGGACATGGCCTCGCCGGTGCGAGGCATGAACCCGTCGGTTCGCAGGGCGCTACGGCAGATGCGCAAGAACGCGCTGGCAGAACGGGGGGCCTGCATTCTGGAGGCGAGCCAGACGCCGGCGGACCTGGCATCATTGGCCGACGTGCTGGAGGAGAAGTTCGGCAAAATGGACCCCGCCGACCCGCCCCAGGTGCAGTCCGACCGCGCCGAGAAGATGCGTCGCTACCTGGCCCGGCGGGTCCATCATGGGGCCATCGTCCACGAGATGGGTCACTCTATCGGGATGCGGCACAACTTCGTGGGCTCAGCCGATGCCTGGAACTACCGTCCCCAGTACTGGCAACTCCGGACGAAGAACGGGACGGTGGAAGAGACCTGTGCGGACCTCAGCGAGACCGGGGAAGAGTGCGTTGGACCCCGCTACTACGATCCGCTAACTGAGAACGAGCGGGGGAACCTCATTCATATGTTCATGCACTCCAGCGTCATGGAGTACCCCGGAGAGACCACCCAGGACTTCATGGACCTCGGTCCCTATGATTTCGCGGCTGCCCGAATGTTCTACGGGGATGCGGTCGCGGTGTATGCCGACGAGGGCTTCAAGGTGGGCACGGACCGCGCCAATACGGTGCTGGACAAGGCCGACGATTTTGGCGGCATCCTTGGCATCACCCATTTCCTTGGCGACGAAGAACTGCACTACTCGCAGTTGCAGGAGCACTTCAAGTTGATCCAGGACTGTCAGAGCATTGATACCGACGCCTTCATACCTGCTCGCTATAGCACCGAAGAGGACGGCAAATGGCACCCGGTGTTGGATGGTCGGCTGGTCGCGGTGGATGGAGAGTACAGCCGATGCCGGGCGCAACCGGTAGACTACGTCAACTGGGGTCAACTGCGGGCTCCTGAAACCACTGAGTATTCTGGTTGGAACCTTGCGGTACACACCATCGACCCCCTGGGCAGGACCAGGGTACCCTACGGCTTCGCCACGGATTCATGGTCAGACCTGGGCAATGTCAGTGTGTACACCCACGACAATGGTGCCGATGCCTACGAGATCTTCAACTTCATGGTTACGGAGCAGGAGGTGCTGCACATTTTCAACAACTATCGACGGGGGCGCCAGGAGTTCAGCGTGAGGGCCGCAGAGGAGCGGGCATTATGGCGCTACAACGAGAAGCTGCGTGATGGGGTCAAGGGGTTGGCCTTGATGCGCAACGTCTATCGTGACTACGCCCTGGAGGAGGGGATGGATCCCGATGGGTTCTGGGCCTCCATCGCGCCCGACTGGTTTGGCAATAACATCATCGCCTCGGCGTTGGTTTTTGACCACTTCACGAGGATGGCGGCTCGCCCGGAAGCGGGCCCGCACCATCGACGGGCGGGGGACCCCGTGCTCCGTTCCTCGGTGGATGCGCTGGGCGAGGTGGCAGAGACGGTGATGGTTGTGCCCAACGGCGTGACCGGCAAGTTTGGCAATGTCTCGTCCTCAGGTCGCCCCATCGAGAATCGGTACACAGAAGGGCTGGGCGAGTACAGTCTGGAGCGTATCGCCAATGCCGGGGCCTACTACGACAAGATCAACTCTGCCATGCTGCTCACCGAATCGGTGGACAACTTCATCAGTGATACCCGGCAGGACTTTGTTGATGCCCGTTATCGTGCGGTATCGATGGCGGATCTCTTCCCCGATGGCTACCGGCGTTTCCTGGGGAATCTGCTGACTGGGGACGAGTACTTGAAGGGGCCGCGAGTGGCGGCTGGTGATGGCGAGGTGCCTCTGCTGGACGAAAACGGCTACCCGGCCCAGGGGATCGGCTGGACCTCCTGGTGGGGCGAGACTCCCACCACCTGCTTCCCCGCTGAGGGCACCACGGCCTGCCGGGTGTACGGGCAACTGGATGAGAGTTTTCCAGGGACGGCGCCCGATCGGGTGGCCCCGCTGGACGGGCAGTTGGGCTGGGAGGAGCAGAAGTTCTTCATCGCTTGGACGCTGCTCTATCTCCCGGAGAACGACCAGCAGAACTGGGTCGACCAGCTGCGCGTCTGGGAACTGGGCAAGGATGCTGACCCGGGTCTGACCAACCGCATCGAATTGCACGCGCCATCTGGGAAAGTCTATGTCGCCCGGACCTACGGTAGCGAGGGGATCTTTGGGCGGACGGTGCAAAAGGGCATTGCGGCGCGGGTGTTGGAGTATGCCAATTCACTGGTGGTGCAGGCCTACGAGACAGAAGAAGGACCGGATCTGGATGGCGATGGCATGGCTGATTGGTACGAGCCGGTCTTCTCCGCCGAGACCGGGGAGCCGGTGGTGCTGTGGGATCCGGGGCTCGCCGGAGTTGACGGCGAGTGGCTCTACGAAGACGGCATCGAGGGCTGTGATGCTGAGGGCAACTCGGCGTGCAAATGCGCGAACAACCGCGCGTGCATGACGCTGCAGCAGTACCTCGCAGTTCCGTTCTTCATGCGCCAGGCCATGGACGAATACGGCATGCTGGACCCTGAACCCGATGGAATCTGGTAGGAGATAATGATGAAAGAGAAAGGCAAGAAGGGCTTCCATTGGCGTTGCGGACGAACGGCGCTGGCACTGCTGTTGTGCGTTGGCGTGGCGGCGTGCTCAGGCGGAAGCAAAGCCCCTTCGGGAACTGAGGGGCAGTCATGTCGACCGGACGGGGGCTGCGACACGGGGTTGGTATGCCAGGCAGATGTCTGCCAGAAGAAGGCAGTGGTGGCTGACCCATTGGCAGACTGCACCCCTTCGTGTGACGGGGCCAAATGTGGGCCGGACGGCTGTGGCGGCAGTTGCGGCACGTGCGGCGGGCTGGAGAGCTGTGTCAGCGGCACCTGCCAATGCGCTCCCGATTGTGACGGCAGGCAATGTGGTGACGATGGTTGCGGCGGTAGTTGTGGCGATTGCGCCGCGGCTCTGGAATGCATGGCCGGGGTTTGCATCTGCTTGCCTGAGTGCGGGGGAATGGAGTGCGGCGACAATGGTTGTGGCGGTAGCTGCGGCGAGTGCGACTATCCGGCAGAATGCTTTGACGGGGTCTGTCAGTGTGAGCCTGATTGCGCGTGGTCAGAATGCGGTGATGACGGTTGCGGCGGCAGTTGCGGCACCTGCGGCGAAGGCTTCGAATGCATCGATTGGGAGTGTTTTCAGCCGTGTGAGCCCGACTGCTCCAAGGCAGAGTGTGGCGATGATGGGTGCGGTGGCAGCTGCGGTGATTGCGACGAAGGGATGCCCTATTGTGTGGCGGGTGAGTGCGTGTCGGAGTGCGACCCGGATTGCAAAGGCGTCAAGTGCGGCGATGACGGCTGTGGCGGCAGTTGCGGCACGTGCAATGATGGTGATCTTTGCGACGAGGGCCTGTGCGTTCCCGGTGGACCTTGCGGTGAGTGCCCCGAGGGCACGGACTGCGGCTACTTCGAGGACCCTGCCGATTGGTGCGGCGGCGATGGCTGCAAGCCGGGCCTCGAGTACGAGGGCGAGTGTGGTGGGAACGATGGCAAGACCCTTGTCTGGTGCGAGGAGGGGGCGACCATTGCCATCGACTGTGACTTCTTTGACTCAGAGACGGGCTGCGCCTGGTCCGAGGAACTCGGCTACTTCGATTGTCTTTGATTGCCCTTGCCAGCCAAGGGAGTGACCGGCTGGTGACGAGAGGAATAGGACTATGAAGGACGAGATTACCGATGGCCCTGAAGTTTCAACGAGCGATTACCAGGCGAAGCTGTCGTGGTACCGGCAGTTGGCTGAATCTTTGCCGGTCCTGATCTCTTATCTCGACCGGGACATGCGTTACCAGTACAACAATCCGGCCTATTGCAAATGGTTCGGAGTGAAGGACGTTGCGGTCCTCAGAGGACGAACCCTGGAAGAAGTTCTTGGCCCCGCTGCCGTCGAGGTCATTCGCCCCTACGCGGCGGCCGCGCTGGCCGGTGAGCGGGTCGAGTTTGAGTCTGAGATTCCGTATCAAAACGGTGGCACGCGCACAGTTTCTGCCATCTATTCCCCGCACCAGGAGGGCGGTGAGACTGTTGGTTTCTTTGCCCTGGTCACGGACATCTCCGAGCGCAAGCAACTTGAGGCATCGCTGATGCGCGCTGAGAAGCTTGAAGCGCTGGGGTACCTGGCGGGCGGCATCGCCCATGATTTCAACAACTTGATGACAGGGATCATGGGCAACCTGGAGTTGGCTGAGATGGAGCTGGCCGATGGCGACCGCGAGGCCGCGCTGGAGAGACTCCGGAGGTGTCGGTCCGGGAGCAAGATGGCGCAGGAATTAACCGGTCAACTGCTTACGTTCTCCAAGGGGGGGGCGCCGGTGAAGAAGCTTGCGAACCTGGCGACAGTGCTGCGAGAGACGGCCGAACTTGCTGTGAGCGGAGCGCGGGTCCGATTGGAATGCTCGATCCCAGATGACTTGTGGGCGGTGGAATTCGATGCTGGTCAGATGGGTCAGGTGGTGTCGAATCTGGTGATTAACGCGTTGCAAGCGATGCCCGATGTTGGCGTGGTCAGGCTGTCTGCTCGCAACCTTGAGGGCGTTAGCGCTGGAGTGCCCTTTGGCCATCCGCGTGTTCAGGTGGAGGTCGTCGACCAAGGATGTGGTGTTCCTGCGGCCCTCCGGGAGAGGGTCTTCGAGCCCTACTTTACGACGAAAAAGAGCGGGCGCGGTCTTGGGCTTTCAACGGCCTACAAGATCGTTGCTGCCCACGGGGGGAACATGGAATTGATCCCTGGCGAGGGTTCCACCTTCCGCTTCTGGTTGCCGGCCCATCGAGACTTGTCGGCCCGTGAGCCTTTGACAGAACCGTCATCGCAGATTTCGGCGAAGCGAATTCTGATAATGGACGATGACACGGGGGTGTGCGACGTGCTCATCAGACTTCTCGAACGAGCCGGGCACCATGCGGTGGCAACGTACGAGGGGCAGCGGGCTGTGCAAGTCTACCGACAGGAGCAGCAGACCGGGACGTCCTTTGACCTGGTCATCCTGGACCTCACTGTTGTTGGGGGACAAGGTGGCAAGGAAACCGCCAGACAACTCCTGGAAATCGACTCCGCAGCCCGCATCATGGTTTCCAGTGGGTACTCCCACGACCCGGTGATGGCTGATTACCGTGCACACGGATTCTGCGATGTCTTGCCCAAACCGTACGATTCAGCGCAGCTGGCTGCCGCCCTGGCCCGGGTCTTCAGTCGCGGCCAACGTTAACTCACGATACTGCCGAATTCTTCGCTGCGGGCGGGACTACTCGCAGGCCCGATTCAGATGCTGGGCATCCCAGCAAGCTTCCTCGCCATTATTGTAGCCCGGAACCTTGAGGGACCCCTCGGTGGTGGTGATGGACCAGTGGGCCTCGTAGTCAAGGCCATCGCTCTGGTCGTGGACTTCGATGGTGGCCTGGTCGCCGGCCCGAATGTAGCTGATGACGTCGCCGGCATCTTCGTGGGCATCGGCCCGGTTGTTGGTGAAGACCAGGGACTTGTTGCTGGCATCGGTGACGTCGTATTCAATGCGCACCAGGGACTGGTCATCGTTGGCGATTTCGGGGCTGTAGAACTGCCAGTGACCGTCGCCGCCATCGGTGTTGAAGCGGCCATCATACCAGACGTAGTCAGATACTGGCGTCTTGCAGCCGGGGCAGGTAATGGACATGGAGAGGTTGAGGAAGATGCCCTCCTTCAACTCGCTGTCGAACCATCCGGTGAGCACCGCGGTGGACGTATTGGCCCCATTGCCAACAGAGAACTGCCAGGTCCAGATTCCGCTGCTGTAAGTGGGCTCGGTAGAGGCGGCCGCCCCAAAGACGAGCACGGGTACCACCAGGTGGGTGGCGATGGACGTATTGAGCCACCAGACCCGGGCCGCGGCATTGTTGAAGTTGGCCTTTTCACCGGGGGCCGGATCGTCCGCCTTGCCCGCGTCGCCGCCACCCTGAAAGGCAGAGATGTTGAAAGTCATGGTCTCGACCGGTGGCAGCGGCGGTCCCGGACCGTCGTCCCCGGAATCACACGCCATTGCGGCCAATCCCAGTAGCGCAAGGGCGCCCAGAAGCAGCGCCACATCCTTGATCGATACTCTCATCGCCACCCTCCAGTTGCAGTTCGTGGGGCCAGTATACACTGGTTAGGCGTGTCTGAAAAGTCGGCGCCTGGCTGACGCCCCACCCATAGCCATCCCAGCGCCGCCCGTCAGGGCGGCGCCGTCGTACGTACCACCCGAATATGTGCCGACAATCCAGAGACGGCGCCTGGCTGACGCCCCACCCATAGCCATCCCAGCGCCGCCCGTCAGGGCGG
>CALGBT010000637.1 GCA_937884235.1 uncultured Pseudomonadota bacterium | reverse complement strand
TCTACCTTGGCAGGGACATTCCCTATGCCATCGGTGCGACCATCGAGAAGCCGGTGAACGCACTGCTGGAGCGACACGCTCTCAAGCGAAGGGACATTTCCCACTGGATCGTGCACAGTGGTGGCAAGAAGGTCGTAGACAGCATCAAGTACAATCTGGGCATCACGGATCACGACGTGCGACACACCAGAACGATCCTGCGCAACTTCGGGAACATCTCCTCTGCCGCGTTCCTTTTTGCCTATCAGGAGCTGATGCGTGAGGGCGTCACCCGACCTGGCGACTACGGGGTGTCCATTGCCATGGGCCCCGGCGTCTCCCTCGAAACCGGACTGTTGCAGTGGTAGGAGGCAGCATGGATTTTCAGACTCTCGATGTCGAGATCAATGGTCGCATTGCCCACGTCTGGCTCAGCCGTCCGGAGGTGCGCAATGCCATCAACATCAAGATGGTCTCTGAACTTCGTAAGCTCTTCGCCTATATAGAAGACAGCACCGATGTCGAGGTGCTATTTCTGGGGGGCCGGGGGAACGATTTCTGCAGCGGCATAGACCTCAGTGATTTCGCCCCTGGCGACACCCCCGACATCCATGGTTTCAATCGTTGGGAGAAGGTCGGGCGGACGCTGGAACGTCTCCCGGCCCTCACCATCGCGGTGATGCAGGGCGAGGTGGCTGGCGGCGGGCTGCAATTGGCGCTGGCCTGTGACATCCGGGTCGGAGCGGCCTCCTCGTTCTACCACTTCCACGATGTTCGCATGGGCTTCATCCCCGGCATGGGCACCTTTCGCCTGGCCAAGTTCGTGGGCTTGGGCCGAGCCCGGCGCATGGCCTTGACCGGCCGCCGTATTGCCGCCGCTGAAGCTGAGCAGATGGGCCTCATCGACCATCTCTCTGCGGATGACGCGCTGGCGGCCAAAGCGGAGGCAGCGCTGGCCGAGTTCGGTCATTTGAACGTGCATACGGTGCAACTCATCCGGCGCCTGTTGGACGAATCCTTTGAGTTTGGCTGGGAGGATTTCCTGGGGCATTTCCTGGCCTCTCAGGACCGCGCCATCCGCATGGATGAGTTTCGCGACTTCATTCGACGCGCCCACGTCAAGGGCACTCCCCGCGGGGACGACGACGGCTCATGAGCGACGCACCGGTCAAGCCGCTCCCGGTGGACCCGGAGGTCCTAGCCCGCATTCGACCAATGTCTGCGGCGGACGTTCCGGACGTGGCCCGGCTGCATCAGGCCGCCATGGGGACCAGTCTCTGGGCTTTGCTGGGGTCTCGCTTCTTGACCGCGGTTTACGCCGCGCTGGTGGTGCACCCTGATTTTCGTGGCTATGTTTATCTTGAGGAGGGGCGGGTATGCGGCTTCATCGCTGGCAGCAATCATGGACCGCGCATGTTCCGTGAGAGCACCCGGCGGCATGCCCTGGCTCTTGGGTTGGCCGCCCTACCCGGGTTCCTGAAGAACCCCCGAGTGTTGTGGCGCATGGCCCAGTCGGCACAGTATTTTGGCCGCAGCGAGGCCGCCGGCCTTGAAGGGGTGACTGCGGAGTCCATGTTCTGCTCTTTTGAGCCGAACCTGCGGGGCAAGCGCATCTCCGGGCTGATTAATAAGGTGCTCTTCGACGAGTTGGCGGCGCTGGGTCACCGGCATGTGAAGATCACCACGGATGTTGACAACCCCTTGGCCGCTCGCCAATTGACGTCCTGGGGCTTTGAGCATTGCGGTACTTTTCGGTTCTACGGCAAGGAGATGGTGGCCTGGCGCCTTGATTTGCTGACGAACCCACGCGTTGAACCGGTGAGCCGCTTCGGTACGGTTCCCACCGGAGGAGGTAGTCGATGATTCCCCGCTTCTCACCCGCAGCTTCCTGGCAGGAATCGGTGGCCTTTCTGGCCGATACCGTGCGCGGTCGCAATGACGATGCCGCAGTCGCTGAGTTTGAAGCCGCTTTCGCCCGCTGGATTGGTGTCCGGAGGGCCCACTTTGTCCCCTCCGGTCGCATGGGATTGGCCGTTCTGGTGGGGGCCCTGGGCTACCCCGAGGGAAGCGAAGTGATCGTGCCCGCATTCACTTACTTCGCGATTCCGGCGCTGCTCAGGTTGACGGGCCACAAGGTCATCTACGCCGACATTGAGCCCACCACCTTTGAGATTAGTGCGGCCACGGTGCGACCGCTCATCACCGACCGCACGAAAGCCGTAATCCCCACCCACCTTTTTGGCCGGACCTGTCCGGTGAAGGGCCTGCAGAAGCTCTGCTCCCAGCACGGGCTCGACCTGCTGGAGGATTGTGCTCAGTCCAGCGGTGCCATGGCCGGGTCCCAGCGCACCGGTTCATTGGGACGCGCCGCGTACTTCACCTTTGGCATCACCAAGAACTTCACCACCTATTCTGGTGGCATGGTGACCACGGACGACGATAACCTGTCGCAAAGGATGAGTGCCACTCTCAGCAAATTCGGGCGGCCCTCGACGAAGCGGCTGTTGAAGGAAGGAGGAACGGCCCTGAGCATGTATCTGGCAACCCGCCCGCTCCTCTTTGGGGCCACCCTCGGCCCGCTCCTGCGATTCGCACCGCAAGCGGATGCTGACCCGGTCCACAAGGCTTTTGAAGAGGTGCCCAGGGCTCTTTCGCAGAAGGATCTGTTGGGCTCGCAGTGGTTGCCCGGCAGCGCCCAGGCAACTGCCGGTCTTCGCCAACTGCAGACCATCGATGCCCGCAACCAGGAGCGTCGAGTGTTGGGCAACCGCCTGCTGCAGTTGCTGCGGGCCCGCGGTGTCTCTGGACCGCCGGCTGCGGCCTCCTCCGATGGCGACCACATCTTCGTCAGTTTTGCCATGCGCCATCCCGACCGTGCCGCGTTTGGCGCGGCCCTGCGGCGCCACGGAGTTGACTTCTCGCCGGGCTACATGTCCGCCTGCTCCGCTCTTCCTGATCTTGGTGGGCGGCCAGGACTGTGTCTGGAAGCCGAAGCAGCTGAGCGCGAAGTCGTCCACCTGCCGCTCTACCCCGGGCTCAGTGAGGCCCGCCTGGAGCAGATCGCCGACGGTGTCGCAGCAGCTCAGGAGGTGACCCGGTGACGGCAGTGGCACTACTCCGCCTGGCTGAGGTGACTGACCAGCGGGAGACCAACGTAACCGGCACCTATCCGCCCTTGGCACTGGCCTATCTGGCAGCGACGGTACGAGCTGCCGGATATCGGCCGGTCATCGTTGACGGCGAGGCTCCTTTGCGTCCCCTGGCCCGGGTCATGGATGAAATCCCGCCCGAGACGGTGCTCATCGGCGTTACCACGACGACCCTGGCCTGGCCGGCGGTACGGAAGTCGGCTGCGGAGTTGCGGAAGCGATTTCCGGGGGTACCGCTGGTAGTGGGGGGGCCCCATGTCACTGCCTTCCCGAAGGAGACCTTGCAGTACTCGGATTTCGACGTGGGCGTCATCGGTGACGGCGAAAACTCGCTCCTGGAGTTGCTCAGCAGAGCTGGCGCCGGACTCTCTTTAGCCGGGGTCCCGGGAACGGTCTATCGTGAGAACAACGAAATCAAGGTGGATGAGCGGGTCTCCTGGGTGAGCAATCTGGACGATTTGCCCATGCCCGCCCTTGATCTGCTGCCGCTGCATCGCTACCGCAGCGTCGTTGTCAAGGACCCGTTTGTCACCATGCTGACATCCAGGGGTTGTCCCTACAAGTGCAGTTTCTGCTCGCAGATCTACATGGGGGAGAAGTTCCGTTTTCATTCGGCGGACCGGATCCTGGCGGAGATGGAGCGGGCGGAGCGGGATTTCGGAGCCCGGGAGATCGTCATGTTCGACGAGACCTTCGGGGCCAATCGGAAGGTGGCCCACGCAGTCTTCGAAGAGATGCAGCGGCGCCAGTTCGGCTTTCGTTGGAATGCCCGGACACGTATCGACCTGCTGAACGATGAGCTTCTACTGGCCATGCGAAAATCAGGCTGCTACATGCTCCACCTGGGCATCGAATCGGGCACGCCGCGCATCCTGGAGAAGATGCGTAAGGGCATTACCCTTGACCAGGTGGAGCGGGTGGTGGCCAGCGCCCATCGCATGGGCTTCCGGCTGCACGGCTACTTCATGCTCGGTTACCCCGGGGAGACACGCCAGGAGATTGAGGCGACGGTGGCGCTCTCTCGCCGTCTGCCACTGGATTGGGCCAGCTACACAGTGACCATTCCCAATCCCCGCACGCTGCTCCAGGAGCAGGCGGTGGAAGAGGGCCTCCTCGACCCTGATTTCTGGAGCGACTACGTGGCCGGGCGCACCGATGGGACAATCCCCTACTTGAGTTCTAAGGAGTGCGACGTATCATACCTGTCTGGTGTCAAGCGGAACGCTTACCTCCGCTTCTACCTCCGCCCGCACACCTTCGCCCGGCAGAGTACCTTTGTCCTCCGGTCCGGCGGTTTTCGGCGCCTCGTCGAGGCGGGCACACTTTGGCTGAGGGAGCTTCGATGAGAGCTGGTCGCAAAGCTTCAGTAGTTCTGGTCAATCCACCGCCTACTCCAGAGCAGGGGAAGGGCAAGCTAGCCGAGATTCTCAAGAACCTCTTCTTCAACTCCCCGCCCCTGGGTCTGGCCTCCATCGCTGCCGTGCTTGAAAGAGCTGGCGTGCCCGTGCGGATCATTGATGCCGGGGCTGAGGGACTTGGCTTCCGAGAGACCCTGAGTCTCCTGCAGGAGTTGCAACCAACCATGGTGGGCATCGGTGCGTCCAGCATCTTCTTCGCCAACGCCGTACAATTGGCCACGGCTATTCGCGCGGCCTTGCCCAGCGTAGTCATCGTCGTTGGCGGCCCGCACGTATCAAGTTGCTCCCGGGAAGTCATGGCCCATGACTGCTTTGATGCTGCGGTGGTGGGTGAGGGAGAGATGACCATGTTGGAACTGGTTGAAGCCTATGGCGACGGCAAGTTGCCAAAGGGTGTCCTGGGTTCCCTCTATCGTGACGGCGACGAGGTAGTAGTCAACCCGCTGCGGCCGTTGATGGAGAACCTGGACGACCTGCCTCTGCCGGCCCGCCACCTCTTGCCCATGGGCCGCTACATTCCCCAGCCCAACGACGGCCTCTATTTGCCCAAGCATGCCATGATCAGCAGTCGGGGGTGCCCCTACCGTTGCAT
>CALGBT010000636.1 GCA_937884235.1 uncultured Pseudomonadota bacterium | reverse complement strand
GCCTCCTCATCGCCTGCTCCCCAGAAGGCTCGACAGTCTTTGCGCCCGCCGTGGACGCAGTTGCCGATGCCGTATCGAAGGCCGAAATAGCCCTCGATACCGGGACGCCACAAGAAACTGTTGCCACCGACGCGGCAATTCCGGACCTGGCCCCAGTCGACCTCAGCATCCCCGACGCCGCCCCCGACCTCCTCGTCGACCTGACAGCCGAGATCACTGATCCCGACGTCGGACCAGCCCCCTGCCAAGGGGACGGCGATTGTGATGACCAGAAGAATTGTACCAACGATGCCTGCGTGGAAGGATACTGCCAGCACGAGGCCCCCCGGGGAGCTGCTGCGAAATCGCAGCCGACTGCAACGACGGCATCGCCTGCACCGATGACAAGTGCGTTGGCGGGTCCTGCAAGCACTATTTGGATGACAATCTCTGCTGCTGGAACGATGCCATGTGCGCCGATGGCAACGATTGTACCCTCGACCGCTGTGCCGGGGAGACCTGCAGCCACGCCTTCCTCAATGGCTATGATTGCGCGTGCAGCAGCTATCTCGACTGTGACGACGGGCTGCCCTGCACCGCAGACAGCTGTCTCTCAGGCAAGTGCAGCTATGAGCTGAAGGGCGGCGGCTCAGGCTGTTGCTCCAACGACGCCCAATGCGCCGACAACGACCCTGTGACGGTCGATGCCTGCATCCAGAACACCTGCTCCAATCTGCCCGCCCCACCCTGCATCACGGCGGCTCACTGTGCCGACGAAAACCCCTGCACTGAAGACCTCTGTGACGCTGGCGGACACTGCACCAACAATTGGAAGGCCTCCTGTTGCCTGGTCAATGGACAGTGCGACGACGGCACCGCTCTAACCATCGATGTCTGTGCACAAAACGCCTGCGTGTACAGTTTTGCCGACCCGCCCACAGCCTGTGCCACAGCCGATGAATGCCCCGATTCCGGCCCCTGCGTGGCCACAACTTGTCAGAGCGGCCTGTGCTCCAATTCCGTGCTGGACGGCGGCAATTGCTGCGTCGATTCGTTGGCCTGCGACGATGGGAATATCTGTACTGTGGACAACTGCAGCGGATTTGCTTGCGCGCACACTCCACTCGCCGGCTTCGTCCCCCATCAGGTCTGGAAATTCGATGACGGCTCCCTTACCGGTTTTCAGATCGAGGGCGGGGGCAACGGGGTCACCTGGCAACTCACCAACAAGCAGGCCATCTCGACCCCCTTCTCCCTCTACTTTGGCAACCCCAACGGAGCCAACGGACCGACCCTCAACAACGGCAAAACCGTGGCGGGCAAGGTCGTGACTCCAGCAGTGACGCTGCCCGCCGACGGACCGCACCTCCTGCGCGTCTGGGCCTTCATCGATTGCGAAGCTCTCTTCTCCAGAGATGTTGTCACCCTCTACGTGAGGACCAACGGTCAGGACACGCCCGTCTGGACCAAGGCCGACATCGGCGGCACCACCGGGCTTTCATGGGAGGAACTGGAAGTCGATCTGAGCCCCCTCAATCTGGGCGGCAAGAGCATCCAACTCGTATTCGGTTTCGACTCCATCGACAATATCAACAACGACTACCAGGGCCTCTACTTCGACGACATCCGGCTACTCTGGCCCTGCAAACCTCAGAACTGACAAGGCGACCCATGTCTCGATTCCTGGACCGGCTGCAGGCCGGCGAGCCAGTGACCCTCTCTGCCCTTGGTGATTCCCTGACCTACGGCTACATGGTGCGGCAGGGATACTTGGAAATGGTCACCGCGCAACTGCGCAATTCCCACCCCGGCTGCCAACTAACCGTGCGCAACCACGGCCACTGCGGCGACACCATCTACGGCGGCAGCGCCCGGGCCGAGGAGGCCTTCGCTCCCCCACGCCCCGACCTCGCCTTCATAGAGTTCGGCCTCAACGACTGCTTCCAGGGCATGCCCCCCACCTACTTCGAAAAGAGCCTCCAACAACTCGTCAACTGGTGCCGCACCCACGCGCCAACGATGGAGCTCCTCCTCCTCCCACCAATCCCCATCGAGCCACCCGAATTCGACCGCGCCGCCGAACCCTTCCGCACCGCCTACGCCACCGTCGCCACCGTCGCAGGTATCGCCATGGTCGATTTCAAGCAGCCATGGCAAATGGCAACCGCCTCCCCGTTGTGGCAAGCCGATGGCGTCCATCCCACCGAAGCCGGGTATCGAGTGATGGCCGAGGCCGTGCTTGATGCACTGGCGGACATGTGATGTTCAGCTTCCCAAGCTGAATGTTGCACCACCCGAACCCAATCCGTCACCCCGCGGGCGGCATCGCCGCCGAGGGGCCTCTGGGCGCCACCCAAACGTGTCATCCCGCGGCCGAGCACAGCTCGGCGAGGGACCTCTTGGCACCAAATGTGACGTAGTGCGGGAGTACCTCGCTTGACGTAGTATTGGTCCGCCGTCGCCTGGGCGGTGCCTCAGCAAATCCTACGGTGGACGGGGTTGGCGGCTCAAACGCCGTTCCCGCACGGCTCGG
>CALGBT010000635.1 GCA_937884235.1 uncultured Pseudomonadota bacterium | reverse complement strand
CTGCTACGCATCTCGCCGGACAAAGACGTAACCACCATCGCCGACATCCCCACGCCGGGAGCAGTCGCGCTGGTGGCGGGACGCCATTACCTGGTCGCTTCGTCCGCCGGAGACGTTTGGCCCAGAACCGTTGATGACTCGGGCATGCTGGGTGCAACCGGCACGGAAGATACCTCCTGGAACCCCGTTGGGGAACCGGTGGGCGGCTTGGCTGCCGATCCCGACGGTACCGCATACCTCGCCATGGTGAGGACCAGCAACTGGGACTGGCAAGACCCCTTCCCAACCCTGCGAGCCTTTCGCATCACTCAGGACGGATACGTCGAGTCCATGGCGCGGGGAGGACTGCTTACCGGCGGCGGCCCGGCAGATCTCTGTCGGGTCCGGGGAGTAGGCGAGCCCCTCCCCGCAGAGCCCAGCGACAAACCCCTGCCAATGCCCGTGGACGAGGGCACCAACGAGCCGGAGTCAGGCGGGGGCGGCTGCAGCGCCGCACCGGGGGCGACGACGTTCCCCCTCGGGCTCTTCCTGGCACTGGTGGGGCTGCTTGCCTTGCTGCGACGGCGGGCCGCGGCCCCTCGCCGGCACCACCGGTCGTGGCTGGCTCTCCTGGTCGTCCTCGTCTTCCTGCCCTCCTGCGGAGACGCTGGCAGCGGCGCCCCCGACTCGTCCACGGACGATTCCTGGAGCCCTGGAGAGGTGACTCAAGAATGCCAGGGCAAAGAACTCTGCCAACCTGCCGGCCCTCCGGTATGTGTGGACGGAACCGCCGCTTCGAAACGATGCGTCCGTGACGACGACAACTGCTGGGTCTGGTCCTCCGCACAGACCTGCCCTGCCGAGGCCCCCTGCCAGGACGGTGTCTGCGGCGGTCTCTGGTGCCAGCCGGACTGCGGCCTGAGCAACAACTGCGGCGACGACGGCTGCGGGGGAACCTGCGGAAGCTGTTTGGCCCCGGACGTCTGCTGCGATGGCCACTGCGGACCCTGCGTGGCCGATTGCTCCGAGCGAGAGTGTGGCTGGGACGGCGCCACCGGCTCCTGCGGGACCTGCCAAAACGGCAAAGTCTGCGTCGACGGTACCTGCAAAGACGCCGGCAAAGCCCCCTGCGGCAAGTTCCTGAACGAGTGTGATGCCCGCTGCCGAGCATGGGACTCGCAGTGCCACGACCAATGCGTTGGCTGGCTCTCAAACGAGGGAGTTTATGACCTCCTCAATTACGAGGGCTGCGAGTTTCTGTATTGCGCTCCCTGCTTCGAGCCGAACGCCGACCAGGGCTGCCTGGGAGCCTGCATCTTCAGCTCGTGCGCTGAAACCTACGCCACCTGCTTCAACCGCTACGGCACCGCCACCTGTTCCGAGACCTGGGACTGTGCCGAGGCCTGCGACGCCTCCGATCAGCCCTGCATCGATGCCTGCACCGCAACAGCTACCCGTGAAGCGATGATCGCCATCCTCGGGCTGGTAACCTGCCTGGAGGCAATCTGTCCTCCCGAGTCACCGGACTCAGAGCGACAGGCCTGCGAAAGTGCCGCCAGGTCGGCCGAGTGCGCCGCCCAGGCCGATGCCTGCTTTGGACCCTGCGAGCCCTATTGCGCCACCTGGGCCACCTGCGGCCCAGACCAGTGCACCGGCCTGTGCGGCATCTGTCCAGACAACAAGATCTGCAACGGGGCGGAGTGCATCAACCCCTGATTGAATACATGGCCTCGATTTGCTGATTGTACATCTCGAGGACGACTCGGCGCCGGACCTTCAGGGTCGGTGTGAGCTCTCCGGTTTCCTGGCTGAACTCCTGGGGCAGAACCGTGAGCTTCTTGACCTGCTCAACCCTGGCCATTTCCTCGTTGATGGTGGCCAAACCGGACTCGAAGTGCTGCCGAACCTTTGGATGCGCTGCCAATTCCTCGCGAGAGGCAAAGGAGATGCCCTTCTCTCCGGCCCACCGTTCCAGGGTATCGAAGGCGGGGACAATGAGCGCCGTGAGATAGGGCAAGCGGTCGCCAATGACCAGGACCTGCCCCACGTGGGGAATGGACTGGAGCATGCCTTCGATATTCTGCGGGCTGATGTTCTTGCCCCCGGCTGTGATGATGATGTTCTTCTTCCGGTCGGTGATTCGCAGATAGCCGTCCTCCAGGACACCGATATCGCCGGTGTAGAACCAGCCGTCCTCATCCAGCACTTCCCGGGTCGCCTCGGGTTGGTTGTGATACCCCTGCATCACCTGGGGCCCCCTGACCACAATCTCGCCGTCTTCGGCAATGCGCACCTCCGTTTCCTCCACCGCCTTGCCCACAGTTCCCAGGCGGGTTGAGCCGAACCCGTTAACCGACAGGATGGGGGTGGTTTCGGAAAGACCGTATCCCTCGTGCACAGACACACCGATGCCGTGGAAGAACCGGTTGATGTGCGCTGCCAGAGGCGCTCCGCCGGAGACGAAGACCTTGTTCCGGTCGAGACCCAGTGCGGCTTTCAACTTGTCCAGAACGAGCTTTTTGGCCAGTCGGTGCTGCAAGGCCAGCAGTCCGGTGACCGACTGATCCGCCAGTTGACGCTCCGCAGCGCGTATCCCAACACCCACCGACCAGGAGAAGAGCAGCCGCTTCACCGGGCTGGCGTTGGCCACCTTGGCATGTACGCCGTCATAAATCTTCTCGAAGAGTCGCGGCACGCTAACGGCGAAGTGGGGCCGAATCTCCTTCATGTCGTCGACTACGGTAAGCATGCTCTGTGCGTAGTAGACGGTGCACCCATAGTGCATGGGCAGGTACCAGCCGGTGGTGCGCTCCAGCGAATGGCTCAAGGGCAGAAAGGAGAGCAGGATGTCCTGCCTCGGCACGAAGATACCGGGGTGGGAATGCTCGGCCTGCATTACATTGCTGATGAAGTTGCGGTGCGACAGCATCACCCCTTTGGGCGGCCCGGTGGTGCCCGAAGTGTAGATGAGGGTCGCC
>CALGBT010000634.1 GCA_937884235.1 uncultured Pseudomonadota bacterium | reverse complement strand
CGGTCGGGAGCATCGAGATTCGTCGCGGAAGCGAGGGTTCCGATTTCGACGGCTGCGCCTCAGACCAGGGGGCAGGCAAGGAAGATGGCATGGAGCTTACCTGGAAGGGTACCTGGGGACTCAACGACAGCCAGTTTGTCTACGCCAAGGTAAGTGGTGTGGGCGGAGCCCAGAGTTGCTCACCGTACACCCTCGCTTTTGAGCTCTCGGCGCAATGCCCGGTGGACGGCAAATGCTGGTTCGAAGCTGAGTAGTCTGCTCAACGGGCCCTATGGAAGAGATCGGTGTCTGGCTGTGGGATGCGTTGCTTGCCGTCTTGCTGCACCTTTTGCAAGCCACGGTGATGACATTTCTGGAGCTCTTCATACTCTTTGGGCCACTGCTCCTCGCCACCCTCTCGTCACATTTCATTTCCGGGCGCATTGAGCGCCGCCTCGTGCAACTGATTGGTGTGCGCGGCTACATCGTTGCCCTCGGCTGGATTGGTACGCCGGTCCACGAACTGGGCCACGCCCTCATGGCCAAGCTCTTTGGCCATCGCATTGATGCCATCAAGCTCTTCTCGCCTGACCTCAAGAAGGGGCAGTTGGGATACGTGCAACATTCATACAATCAGGACAATATCTTCCAGGTAGTGGGCAATTTCTTCATCGCCCTGGGACCGGTGCTGCTGGGAGCCGCCGTCCTCTTTCTGAGTGCATGGTTATTGCTCGGGCCTGGTGTCTTTCATTTCCCTGGCGTGGCCAGCCCGGATCTGGCAGGTTTTTCCGAGATCCCCGGCGAGATGGTCGTCTGGTTGGGGCGGGTGGGAGAGTCTCTGCTTGCCACCTTGCGTAGTCTCTCCTTTGGCCGCTGGCAGACCTGGCTCTTCATCTATCTGCTCATCGCCATTGGCAGCCATGTTAACTTATCCCCCGCAGACTTGGAGTCCGCCAGAGGTGGCTTCCATGTCCTGCTCACGGTCCTCTTTTTTGCCAATGTCGTGATGTTGCTCTTTGCCGACGTGCCGTTGCAGGCGTTCTGGTGGCCCGGTCGTTACCTCGGCCACCTCTCTTCCATCGTCATGGTGTGTGCGGGAGCAATGGTGCCGCTGTGGGTCCTGCTGGAGCTTATTGGCGCAATTCTGGAAAGGCCTGCGCAAGGGCCCCGCAGACCGCGGCGCTAACCTCGGCAAGGGGAGCAGAGCCGTCCAGAATAACCGCGGCTTCGGGGTTTCCGGCGTAGTAGCGGTCATAGCCACCGGCAATGCGCTCGAGCAGGTCTCTGGTTTCGAAGATGTCTGTCTGCACTCGGGAAGAGCCGATTCGTTGCATCGCAGTTGCCGCCTCGATGCGGAGGAAAAGCGTCAAGTCTGCGGCGATGGAGTAGCGGTTGATCTCTTCCACCCACCCTAGATCGATGAGGGTCCCCTGGTAGGCAATTGACGACTGCACGTAGCGGTCGGAAATTACCCAGATTCCTCGTTGCAAAGCAGGCTTGATTTCTGCTTCGATGTGGTCAAGGCGGTCGGCAGCAAAAAGGAGCGCGATGGTTTCACTGGACAGTTCGCCGCTGCCTGCCACTACAGGCAGGCGCAGTCGCCCGCGCAGCGCCTGACGAATGGTCGCGCCGATGGGCCCCTCCGAGGGTTCTCTGGTAACAATGGCCCGGATGCCGTGTTCCTCGAGCCATTGCTGGATGTACCCGGCCTGCGTGGTGGTGCCGGCGCCATCGATGCCTTCCAGCACGAGAAAGCGTCCCCTGCCTTTCATTATTGCACCTCTAAAAGCAGTTGAGTGGTTGGACATCAACTCCGGACGGACAATCGAAAACGAAAGGGTCGCCCTTGAATTGGTAGCCGTGCTCAGCTTCCCTGAACTCTACCAAGAGGTCAAGGTCAGCGTCGGGGGCTCGGAGTCGTACTTGCTGGGGCATGGTGCGATTGCCAACCCGTAATCGTCCGCCGAAGTCGACTTTCAGGATGACCTTTCCGGACCGTTTCAGCAAGCCCTGGGTTACCCGCAGTCCGTCTGGGGTAATGCGCACTTCCTGCACTGTCTCTCCGGCACTTTGAGTTAGCACATAGAGTCCTTCTCGACGAGAAAAGGTGAGGGTCTCAGAATCGGGGTCGGGGAGCAAAGGCAGGTTTCCT
>CALGBT010000633.1 GCA_937884235.1 uncultured Pseudomonadota bacterium | reverse complement strand
CCGGAGCTGGAGCCGGAGCTGGAGCCGGAGCTATAGCGGCGATCGAGGCCGTGCCATCATACCTAGTCCCGACGCCACGCTCGCGTCCAGCAATTAGGATACTGGCCGATCTAGCAAACTTACTCTCAGCGTCGGGGATCGATCCTGCGGCTTTTAAGCGCGAGATGAGTGGAATGGCGGCACTCCTGGTCGAGCATCGCAACGCACTCGCTGGCAATGCTGATTTTGCCAAGGAGGTGAACGACCAGGGCGAGATCATCTTCCAGCACGCCGAACTCATACTCAGCAAGGGCGGCACCCTCGAGACAACGACGCGGACGCGGCAGGCTACAGAGGAGAGCATCGGACGGGCATTCGTCGCCGCGGCTCGTCGACTCACCAATGAAGCAGCCAGCGCGTACGTCCGGCTGCGTCTCGCCACTGACCCCTCTGCTATTGGGGTAGCGCGCCTTGAAGCCTATGCCCTCACATTGCGCGATGAGGTAATGGACGCGGTGAACGCCAACGCAAGCACGCGGATCGATGCCCTGCGCTCTGAGCACGGTCGCGAGGTTGAAGGTCTTTCTGCGGCCAAACAGACCCGCTACCGAACGATTCTGCGCCAAGCTCCTGCCCCATCGCTCGTGTCCCTGAAACTCCCCGAAGTGGCGCTCTTCCGCCGGGGCACGGCGAGCCTGCCCAGGCATGTCTATGCTGACGGGGGTGATGCGCTCATCTACCTGAACAGCTGGGAGGCTGACAGCATCGGTTCCGAGACCATCAAAGCGAGCACGATCGGCTGGCTGCGAAACGGCGAGCACGAAGGCTGGTTCTGTGTGCCCTGGCGTGACGGAAACACCTGGCGCGGCTTCTTCCCGGATTTCCTCGTTGTACGTCAAGACGGTGAGCGATTAGTCGTCGACGTCATTGACCCCCACGACCACACCAAACCCGACGCCGTTGGCAAAGCCAAGGGACTGTCGGAGTACGCAGCGAGACATGCCGAACAACTCGGCCACATTATTCTCGTTGCCAAGGTCGAAAACCGCTACCGCCGGCTCCACCTTGACCAGTCCCCTATCCGGCAGAAGGTGGACGCGCTCGCGAGCAACGCCGAGTTGCACAACCTCTACGTTGCCGAAGGCGTCCAGAACTGATCGGTTACTGGAAAGAAACTGGAGGAGCAGTCTGCGCTTCTGGAATTGTCTGAAGCCCTGAGCAAACAGTAGGGAACGGAGATGCCCAACCCACGAATTTGACCGGCCGTAGCGACGGGAGGGCGAGGTTTCGTCTTCGAGGACGAGGTCGCTGCCTATTTCCTGTCATGTATGCTCACGGGAAAGCCCATCTTCGGGTGCTGGTTCCGGAACCTACATCGGGGAGACCGGGGGGTCCTGACCGGTATCGCCTTCCAACAGTGGAACAACGGCTGGATGCTGGACGACATGGTCCTCACCATTCGCTTTCCCTTGCCGCCTTAAGCTTGCGGTCACGCCAGATCTCCCGGTGCCCTTCGGCGCTGGCGTTATTGTGACCGGTTACTTGGTGCCGAGCAGACCGACGTAGCCTGCCGGCTTCAAGGCGGGCAAGTTCTTCGATGATGAGGACCTGGAGGTGGAGGTTCATGGTGGGGGTTTCCTATGAAGCCAGCGGTGAGCTTTAATTCCGGAGCCAGATGCCGATTGCACCGAGCACAGCCATCACCAGGATGCAGACAACGAACAATAGGGTAATCCTGTCTTCCACCAGAGTCTTCTGCCCCCATTGTTTCCAAGCTTCAGGGTAGAGGGGGCCCTCATCATCATATGGTTGCCATGCCCCGAGTCTTGAATTGATCCTGACAATGCTCTTGGCGATATTGTTGACTTTCCAGTAGTTTTCAACCACATGATAGGCTGCTCCCAGGCCAACCAAAAGCAACAGGACCATCAGGGTCAGTTTCTGAGGGTCCTCCGGTGGCTTTTCGAGGCCATAACATAATGAGAGCAGTACACCAACGAGCGACACTACCCAAATGACCATCTGCTTTTCCCGGTTTCGCCGCCAGTAGACCTCCTCCCAGAATTTCTCAAGGTGCAGTTTCTCCTTCCAATACAAGGTCTCAGGCTCACGATCTCGGATTGAATCTCCGCCAGTCTGCTCATCCATATGGTCTACTCCTTCTCCCCAGTTCTCTTCTCCCTGTCCCGAACGATCATCCTTGCAACAGCGTGATAGGTAGCGAGGTAGAAGTGGAACATCCAAGAGTACCAGATGTTCTCATCGTAGTCCTGCCGTTGCCTTGGATCGTGGTGCCGCAATGCAAAGTTGTTGGCAATGTCAAGAAGAGCGGATTCGTCCTTCCGTGCCAGAACGCTTTTCAGGAACATAGACTTCTTAAGCCACTCGAACACATCGATGAGGTCCCGTATTGCCTGTTTCCTCT
>CALGBT010000632.1 GCA_937884235.1 uncultured Pseudomonadota bacterium | reverse complement strand
CCCGCGGCACGAATCAGGCCTGCTGCCTCACTTTCTCACCGGAAACGACATCTCCCCGTGTACCGAGTACTCTTCAGTGGACACGGTCATCGCAGGCGCCGCCATGCTCCTGGCCTGCGACCTGGCCGGAGTGGACGGAGAGGCCGTTCGCCATATGCTCACCGCAATTGACTGGGCGATGTTGACTGATGACTTTGGCGCTGCCTGCTCCCACGGCTTTGTTGACTCTGATTGCAACGGAGTGTGGGAACTGTCGCCATACCGCTGGCAGCACTTCGGCTCGGAGGCCTTCCTGGTCTGCGTCGCCCAGGCAGCGGCCACCGGCCAGACGTGCAAATTGACGGATATTGACCCATCCCAGCCGTTGACAGATGATGGCGCCGGCTTCAATGACCTCATGCTCGGCCTCTTCCTGCCCCTGCCGGAGGAAGACGTGTGGGGAGTGCACTGGCCCCGGCACGTCGGCGACTCGACTTGCCTTCAGTTGTCGTACCCCTACGGCGAAGCACTGTCTGACCTGGGCCTTTTTGGTCTCAGTGCCAGTGAGGTGCCCGAGCCATGTTGCAGCGCCGAAGCATACGGGGCCTGGGGCACCGGGGGCACCACGACGGGCCCCAATGACGGATCGAACACCTACGGAAGCCCCATCGTCGCACCCCACTATGCGGCCATGGCTCTGGCCGACATGCCGGCTCAGGCCCAACAGGTTTGGCGCTGGTTGATGGCAGACAAAGTGCTCTTCACACCTCTCAACACCGTCGAATCGTTTACCATCCGGAACGATGGCGAGGTGCGCTGGAATAGCCTCAAGGGTAGCTGGAACCTGTCACTCCAAACGCTGGGTGCTGCCCGCGCGGTCTGCGCCATGCGCAACCTCCCCTACCCTCTCCACGAGCTGGCCGCAGCAGACGAGTGGCTGGAAGCGGGGTACCAGTTGTTGGTGAAATAGGGGGCGGGAAGCGCCGGTGCGCTTAGTCTTTGGCCTTTTTGGATTTCTTTGGCTTTTTGGGTTTCTCTTCCCACTCAAGGTCCCCGGCCGCCGGGGCATCTGCTGGGTCGGGGGATTTCGGCGGCCCCATGAACTTGCTGACCCAGGCATGCATGGTGCTCTCAGGCACCCGCGCAGTTTGCGCAGCGTACTTCTTCACGCCATAGGCCTGTGCCATCAGCGCCCGTACGTACGTTCGCATCATGTCATCCCGCGACTTCTTGCCAAGCCACTCCTCCAACTCCCACTCGCTGGCGCGCCGGTCGGTGCTCCGTGTTCTGCGGTACCAACTCGCCCGGGGCGGCAGGTGCTCCTTGCAGATCTCCGGGTTCGCCCCCGCGGCGACAAAGGCACTGACCAGGATACTCTCCAGTTGGCGGACGTTGCCCGTCCAGTTCTCGCCGAAGGCCTTGAGCTCGTCGAGAGCATCCTGTTGAATCGAGCTGGCCTTCAAGGAGTCGTCGTAACGATACCGCTTGCCGAGTTCCTTCACCAGAGAGCGGGCGATGCCGGGAATATCGTCCCTTCGTTCGGCCAGCGGGGGAACCTCCAAGGTAATCGCAGCAAGGCGGTGGTAGAGGTCTTCGCGGAAGCTGCGTGCATCGATCTCCACGGCAGGGTCCTTGTTGGTCGCGGCGATGATATCCACGTCCACCTTCGTCATCTCGGTCCTGCCCACCGCCCTGATTTCGCGGTTGTCGATGAAGTTCAGCAAGGCCGCCTGGGTGCCCATATCTGCATCCGCTATCTCGTCCAAAAAGAGCGTCCCTTTGTTGGCCGCGAGGATGAGTCCCTCGTGCCCTTCCCTGCTTGCTCCGGTGAACGCACCCCGAGCGTATCCAAACAACTCGGAATGTGCCAGAGTGGGAGAGATGGCCGCCATATTGAGTTGTTCGAATGGGGCGGCACTGTCGCCGCCCTCGTGGCCATAGTGACGAAGCTCATGGATGCACTTGGCTATCTTGCTCTTGCCGCACCCCGTGGGACCCAGGATGAGCACTGGCTCCCTGTGTTGGCCAATGGCGGCCAACCTGCGCAGCACTTGCCGAGAGCTCGGGCTCTGCCACTCCAACTCGAACTGCTCGAACCAGCGCGATCGTTGACATTCAGACCGGAATTCGCTCTTGCCGCCAGATGCTTTGCCCATGGTTCTCCTCCTTCGTCATGCGCTCGCTTTCTGCCCAGGCACTGACCCTACAGGGCAAGCCCGGCAGGTGTCAACGGGGACCATTCTCTCTTGGACGTTCATCTCTCTTCCAGGGCCTCGGCGATGGCCTGCCTGACCTCGGCATCTTCCTCACGCACCAGGTGCGCGTTGAGCAGCCCGGGAACAGCACGAAGGAAGGTCATGCCCTCGACGTCAAAGCAGCCGTGACGCCTATGCTGCAACAGCTCCTTTAGTGCGTACGCCGCGTAGCGGCGAGCCTGGTCCCCGCCGTGAGCAAGGCACTGGCGCAGCGCAAAAGCGGCTTCCCGCATGCCATCGCCCGAGAAAGCTGCATGGCCGCGTTCCCAGTCCCAGGCATCGCAGTCGTTGAGGTCGCAGGCGCGAAGCAGGATGTGGCGGGATAGCTCGTCCAGGTCAAAGTCCTCGCTGAGCACGCAGAGGACCCCCAACTCACCACTGACGACGAAGCGCCGCAAGCCATACCAGCCCGGGCGGCGCCCCTTGCAGAGCACCGCCGTGCCTTCCACTTTCAGGCACGATGCGCCCAAGATGCGCCAGTGTTCTGCCACGATCCCCCAGCCGGTGGTGGTGTTGAGCAGGATACGTTCTTGGTCAGTGACCAGCAGCACCAGCTCCTCACTTGCTCGGTAAAAGGCCGGCGCTTCGTACAAGTGCGGGATCAAAAAGTTCGTGCGCAACGCGTCGTAGTCCATGGCGACCTCCACTATCTACACGAATCCAAAGCAAGACAGATGCCAATCCTGGCCAGCGCCGACCAGCGCCTTGCGACCACTGGCTCGGAGCGAATACTTGCCCCGGGAGACGGGCCGCCAACGAGTCGCCATTTCGGAGTCTCGACTTCGCTTTTGCGGGTGGGGAAAGCGTTTGCCCCCTTGACGCCCAAGACCAATGCTGCGGACAATTCTCGCATGAC
>CALGBT010000631.1 GCA_937884235.1 uncultured Pseudomonadota bacterium | reverse complement strand
GGCTGGATTCACCGCCGGACTCCAATTCCCGGTGGTCCTGGATGAGCCGGGCATCGGCATTGCCGAGTACTTCAACGCCGGCAAAGATACCGTCGTCCTCCTTGATGGTGCCGGTTACGTACGGGCCTCCTGGCCGACCATGGAAGTGCGCGGGTCCGCCCAGGACAAGCCGGTCCTCAACGAGGCCTTGACCGAACTGGTTCAGGAAGTGATCTGAATCGGGGTGGCGAAGGGCACGGCTTAGTCTTCCAGCGACTCCAGATACTTCTGTGCATCCAAGGCCGCCATGCACCCCCACCCTGCGGCGGTAATGGCTTGCTTGTACTTCGTGTCAACCACGTCCCCGGCAACGAAGACGCCCGCCACACTGGTACGAGTCTGCTCAGTGGCCACAACGTAGCCTTTGCCATCCAACGCAATCTGTCCCTTGAACACATCGGTGTTGGGAACATGCCCAACAGCCATGAAGATGCCGTCCATGGGCAAGTCAGTAACCTCGCCACTCTTGAGGTTGCGAACGCGTATCCCCGTCACCTGGTCTTCCCCCAGGATATCATCAACAGTTGAGTCCCAGACGAACTCGATCTTCTCGTTCTTCAGCGCCCGCTCCGCCATGATCTTGGATGCCCGCAGTTCGTCACGCCGATGAACCACCGTGACCTTGCTGGCGAAGCGAGTCAGGAAGGTCGCCTCTTCCATGGCCGAGTCGCCACCACCCACAACAGCAACGTGCTGGTCGCGGAAGAAGAACCCGTCGCAAGTGGCACATGCCGAAACGCCCCGCCCCTGCAGTCGCTTCTCGGCATCAATACCCAGCCAGCGGGCCGATGCCCCGGTAGAGATAATGACCGACTTGGCCTCATGCATGGTCTCACCAACCCAGACCTTGAACGGTGAGGCAGAGAAGTCCACTTTGGTCACCAGATCATAGACATGCTCCGAGCCAAACCGCTCGGCCTGATTCCGCATTTCATCCATGAGGGCAGGGCCGGTGATCCCCTCCTTGAAGCCGGGGTAGTTCTCCACCTCGGTCGTGATCGTTAGCTGCCCGCCAGGCTGCAACCCCTCAAAAACCAGGGGTTTCAAGTTTGCTCGAGCGGCGTAGATCGCAGCGGTGAGGCCGGCCGGACCAGAACCGATAATGATGACGTCACGCATAGCTACCCTCCTTCTTGTAGGGACCCGCCGGCAGGCGGGGCGTTGGAAGCGTTGCAGAAGTAGAGCCTAGCGTACAGCAAAAGTTACTGCCGGGGAACAGGTTTGGGCAGCCAGTTGGAGTTGCAATGCGCGCATGCATACCTTATAGTCAGTCGGCTTTCCCGGGGGGAGGAGTATGGCTGAACGGATTACAGTGCCGAAATTCACCGCACGCAAGAGCAAAGGGCGGAAGCTCGTCATGGTCACCTGCTACGATGCGACCTTCGCCCGACTGGTTGACCGCACCCACGTTGACGCGGTCCTCGTGGGGGATTCACTCGGCAACGTCATTCAGGGCCATGAGACCACCATCCCAGTAACCCTTGAGGATGTCATCTACCACACCCGGGCGGTCTCGAGAGGCTTGCACCACCCCCTCCTGGTGGCTGACCTGCCCTTCATGACCTACCAGACCTCCGTGGCCGAGGCCCTGCGCAATTCTGGACGCCTGATGCAGGAAGGCCGCGCCCACGCGGTCAAGCTGGAAGGCGGCGTGCGAGTGGCTGAAACCGTGCGCACCATCGTTGAGACCGGAATTCCCGTTATGGGCCATATCGGCCTCACACCGCAGTCGGTGCATGGATTTGGTGGCTATCGCATCCAGGGCCGCGGCGACGCCGCCGCCAAACGCCTCATTGACGATGCGCAGGCCCTGCAGGATGCTGGCGTCTTCAGCATTGTGCTTGAGGGTATCCCCACTGCCCTGGCCAAAGAGATCTCCAACCTCCTGGAGGTTCCCACGATTGGCATCGGGGCCGGCCCCCATTGCGATGGTCAGGTCCTGGTTCTCTACGATTTGCTCGGCATGGACGAGTCGTTCTCACCTCGCTTCGTCAAACAATA
>CALGBT010000630.1 GCA_937884235.1 uncultured Pseudomonadota bacterium | reverse complement strand
ACTACATCTTAAAGAACTGGTCGTTGGTGAAGTTGGGGACCACCCAGAAACAGCGAGCAATGTTCAATCGACTGGTTTCCTCAAAGAAGCGCCTGGAGCTGCTGGCCGATGGGCAGACTGCTGAGTATCAGCAGGACATCGCCGACAATCTCGGCGTCTCCACTGCGGAGGTCCGGGAATTCGAGATGCGCATGAAATGCCGGCCCACCCATTTGGAAGAGCAGGCTGGCAACAATGACGGGGGCAGAACTCTTTCGCTGCACGAAGTGCTGGCGGACGAGGGGGCAGATGTTGAGGGGGCCTATGCTTCAGAGCAGCAGGAAGACTGCCGCCGGCAGGCATTGGAGGAGGCGCTGTCCACGCTCCCGGACCGCGAAAGACACATCATCCTGACCCGGCACCTCTCTGCCGAGAAGGCCACCTTCCGCGAATTGGGCGATGCCATGGGAGTTTCCAAGGAACGCGTTCGCCAGCTTGAAGTTCGTGCCCTGGACTCTTTGCGCCAGGTGCTCTCCGGTTCGCCGCTGGTAGCAGACCTGCTCGCCGCCTGATCGAAGTTCCTTTCGCCAGAACGACCCCTGCCAATAGCCTCTGCTACTTCAGCTCCAAACCATACTCGGAAAGTCGCCGGTAGAAGGTGGCTCGACTGATCCCCAGGCGTCGGGCTGCTCGGGAGCGATTGCCGTCGGCAACCTTCAGGGCCGCGAGGAGAGCTTCCTTGCCCTCAGTTGGTGGCAAACTGGATGCGCTGTCAAAGATACTGGAAGGGAGCACCGGAATGGCAAACTGTCCCTCGCCCCGGATCTCTGGCGGCAGGTCCTCGGCAACCACCGTCGGTCCCGTGGAGTGGAGAGATGCAAATTCGACGGCCGCCTTCAGCTCGCGCACATTTCCCGGCCAGGAATGGTCCAACAACAGCCGCAAGGCGGGAATGCTGAGTTCGCGACATTCCTTGCCCGTGGCGGCTCTCACCCGACGCAGGAAATGACCGACGAGGAGCGGGATGTCCTCCCGGCGCGCCACCAGCGGCGGGAGAATCAGCCTGGCCACCCGAAGTCGATAGAGGAGGTCGCTGCGGAAACGACCGACCCGAGCATCCTCGGCCAGGTCGTGATGAGTGGCGGCCAGAATGCGAACATCGAGAGCCCGTTCCAGGGTATCGCCGACCCGCGTCACCCGTTTATCTTCCAGGACTCGCAGCAGCATGGCCTGGAGTCCCGGTGATATCTCGCCAATCTCGTCGAGAAAGAGGGTACCGCCAGCCGCGGCCTCGAAGTAGCCTTTGTGGTCGGCGACGGCCCCGGTAAAGGCCCCGCGCTTGTGACCAAAGAGTTGGCTGGTGAGGAGGGTTTCGGTGAGACCCGCACAGTTGACTGCAACAAAGGGCCCATCACTGCGGTTGCTGGCCGCATGAATGGCCCGCGCCACCAACTCCTTGCCGGTTCCCGTCTCCCCTTCAATGAGCACTGTAAAGTCCACCGTGGCAACTTCCTGGATCCGGCGGAAGAGGCTGGTCATGGACGCACTGCGACCCACCAGTTCATGGAATTTCTCGTGATGGTCGAGTTGCCGCCGCAAAGCAGTGACCTCGGTAACGTCGTAGAGCAGGAGCAAGCTGTCCTGAGGTATTGTCTGGTCTTTCTGTACCTCAAGATCCAGGCGATAGGTAGCCCCGCCCTTGCCGCGGGTCTCCACCCGCATCTTCTTCTCCTGCGGGTCCGCAAGATCCTCCATATGCCGGGAGATGAACCGGTCAACCTCGGCACCGACGAAACGGAGTTCCGAGTAGTGTCGCCCCACCGACTCTTCCCGGGCAAGCTCGCAGAAGGACTCGACGGCTCGGTTCAAGAAGAGGACCCGGCCGGCAACATCGATGCGCACAATTCCCAGCCGCAAAGCATCCAGTGTTCC
>CALGBT010000629.1 GCA_937884235.1 uncultured Pseudomonadota bacterium | reverse complement strand
CCGGATTTCGGCTCCAACAACCAGAGGTGGCCGGCCATGGCGAAGAGGAGCAAGTCGTTTGGCAGGACCGTGACGGTGGCCGGATACCACCGGGCGAAGGGCGTCTCCATTGCGTAGATGTGCTGTCCAGCAAGCGAGGAGATGTGGAGTCCATCACTGGCGCGCTCCCCAACCTCGACTGTCGTGCCCTGCTCTGCCGAGAGGTACTGCACGCCCTTTAGACATTGTCCATCGTTGGGGCGGCTGTCCCTATGGATGCCCGTTGCCAGAGGGGGCACGGCTGCGGAACTCCAACTTCCGCCGTGGCCCGGGTCAAGGGCCAGGTCGAAGGTGCCGGGGCGGTCGCCCGGACAGAGCAGGAGCCGGGAGTTGTTCGAGTCGGCATCACCCGATGGCAATGCTGCGATGGTGACCTCCTGGCTGCTGGCGAAGTTGGCGCGTTTCACTGCAGCTTCGTCGAGGGAGATGTAGTAGACCTCTGCCGCGGCGGGTAGCGCCAGTCGCAGTGCCTGGTCCCTCGTGGTCGCAGTGACAAAGGAGGCATCGCTGCCGCCAGCAAGCAGCGCGAGAATCACCGGGAGGGTCACAATCTGGGCGAGGGTGGTTGCCAGCAGCGTCCGCCACCATTTCGGGCGCTCAGTGCGTATCCCCCAGGTTGCGAAGGACCACTCGACAGCGACGGTCAGCACGAAGAGGGCTGCCCCAACGGGGGCCAACAACCAGAACCCCCACAACGGCTCGACCCAGGGCATCTCCGGCCGCATCCAGAGACGGGCCGGAGGCAGCAGGGCTGACCGCGCCAAAATGGCCGACAGGTAGTTGGCAAGCATGAACGAACAGACCAGACGCAGCCGAGGACGGCGAAGCAGCCAGGCTACCAGCAGGCCTTCCAGCAATCCCAGTAGTGGATTGACCGCAAAGAGGTAAAACCACTCGGCGGAAATGAAGGGTGGAGCGGTGGTGGCCAGCACGATCATGAGCTCTCCGTGGTCACCACACTATCGGTGAATAGAAGTCGGCAATTGCCCGGTCCTTGGTCACAATGGGCAGTTGGCGCCTGCCGGCGGTGGCGACGATGACCCGGTCAGCGGGGTCGCGGTTGGCCCATTCGAGGGCCAGGCTGGCGACCCAGATAGAGTCATCGACGGCGACAATCTCCAGCCCCGAAATGCGTCGCAGCCGGGCTGCGTATTCGGCGAAGGGGAGAGGCAATGCCAGCTTGCCCAGCTTCGCTTTGATGCCGATTTCCCAGACCGATATACTGGAACAGACCCCGCCTTCCCTGGGGACCGCGCCACAGGCCTCGGCTGCCGCGGGCGAGAGTTTGTCACGCTCAAGAGTCCACCAGAGCAGCGCACAGGTATCCAGGAGAACCATCCCTACACCTCCGGCCATTGCTCGGTTTCCGGTTCAAGAACATCGTCACCGATGGTGCTGAGCCCCTCCACGTCAGCAAAGAGCTCCTGCACGGTGTGGACATGGTCGAGGCGGGTGATGCGCAGAACTGGCCGGTTGTGGTTGGTGACGACGATCTCCTCGCCGCTCTCTTCCACCATCCGGAAGTACTCCAGCATCCTCGCCTTGAGCTTGCTCTTAGATACAGTGATCATGCGCAAACCTCCGGGCTGACCGTAGTCATAACCGTAGTCATTATGGTGTGCAGTCGTGTCCCCGTCAAGCCCCCGGTGACCCACGACAGCCTTCGCCTCGAAATGCCGCATGGCTTGACTCCGCCGCTGCGGCGGGTCACACTCGGCCCGACCAGGAGGAGTGCCCATGCCCGCTACCGAAGATTCGCTGCTACCCCATCTCCAAGCTGCCCTCGACGAAGGGGCGTTTGTGAACCTTGTCCTGTCGAAATACCGGGGCAAGGAGAGTGGGCTGGTGCGCATTGATGTCCGCCTGGTTGAGTTGCGAGGCGAGGGCCACTTGAGCTTCGTCTACAAGTACGAGACGCGGGATGTCACCAAGAACCTCTCGGTTGCCGAGGGCATGAACCGCCTCGGGGAGCTACTGGGGCCTGAGTTCAAGGCCGGCTATCTCTTCACGAAGGCCACGGAAATCGAGGTGCTTTACAACCGCAAGGGCAAGGGACGCGTCTTCCCGCGGCAGGGGCCGCGACGTGAGGCCCCCCCCACCGAGCACAACCGGGCGAGAGTCCGGATGCTCGACTCGGGATTGCCCTTCCTCTGGGAGCTGGGAATTACCGACAAGACGGGCAAGGTGCTGCCCACCATGTCCGACAAGTGGCGCCAGATAAACCACTTCCTGGAGATCTTCGCTGCCGCCTTTGAACGCTCGGACCTAGCAGGAAGAGCGCAGGTTCGCGTGGTTGATTTTGGTGCCGGCAAGGGCTACCTGACCTTTGCCATCCACCACTATCTGCGCGCCGTGCGCGGCCTGGAGGCGGAGGTCACGGGCGTTGAGTTGCGTCAGGAGTTGGTGCAGTTCTGCAATCGCGTCGTCAAGCGGCAGGGGCTCATTGGACTGCAGATGTCAGAGGGAGACGTTGAGCACTTCCCCTTGGGGGAGACGGACGTGCTGATTGCCCTGCACGCCTGCGACACGGCCACCGACCTGGCGCTTTACTCCGGTTTGCAGGCGGGGGCGCAGATGCTGCTGGCCTCCCCCTGTTGTCACAAGCAGATTCGCCCGCAAATGCGCCTGCCGGAGGTGCTTCAGCCGGTGCTCCGGCACGGCATCCACCTGGAGCGGGAAGCGGAGATGGTCACCGACGGTCTCCGGGCGCTGCTCCTGGAGGAGGCCGGATTTCGGGTCCAGGTAATGGAGTTCATCTCCGCCGAGCACACCGACAAGAATAAGCTGCTGCTGGCCACCCGCCGCCCCAAACCGACCTCCAGGAAAGCTGTTCGTGCCCAAATCGATGCGCTCAAGGAATTTTACGGCATCACAGAGCACCACCTGGAAAAGCTCATAGATTCCTCAAAATCTTGACTAGTGGCGTAGCCAGTTTGTTGATGCTGATGGTCATCTCCGGCTATACTGGTTCCACCGAAGAACTGACATACCGGTAGAGGAAGGCATGAAGACCATCGTCATAACCCTCATTGTGGGTGCGGCCCTTTGCCTGGGCTGCACCGGGTCAACGGGGAGCGCCGGAGTGGCTGACATCGACGCTGGAACCCCTGATGTCGATGGCGGAAGGCAGTTGGTGGAAGAGGTGCAGTTTGACCTTGGTGTGGAGGTTTTGGACGTCATACCTGATGTTCCCGAGGTTGTTCCTGAGATCGTGGAGGTCGCTCCAGAGGTGGTGCTGCCGGTGCCGACAGGTGTTATTCTGCAGCCCCTCAATGGCAAGGTGCTCAACGTCTCACTGACGGCACACTTTGTTGGCCAGGTCGGCGACCCCAACGAGACCACGGATATGCTCAAGGTGCGTTGGGAGTCCGATGTTGACGGAGAGTTTCACGAGTCGGTACCCGATGCCAAGGGAGTCGCGGAATTTGACTATCTCGGCTTCACTCCAGGCCCCCACGTCATCACCATGACCGTGACCAACAGTGCCGGGTACTCCACGGCAAAGTCCATCAAAGTGACCATGAACATCCCGCCCATCGGGCCCACGGTAACCATTGAGCCGGCCAATCCAGTTGCCAGTGACGACCTCCATGCGGTGCTGGTCGGCGAGGCCTCCGATGCCGAGGGTGCCGATGTGGAAGTGCTCATCGACTGGTTTGAAGATGGCGAGCCAGCCAACGGGTTTGACGGGCTGCTCATCGTGCCCGCGGTTATGACCAAGCGGGGGGTTACGTGGAGCGTCGTCGTGCGCGCCTTTGACGGCAGTTCCTATGGCTTTGCCGAACAGGATAAGGTGACCATCGGCAACACCCCACCCACCATCAGCGGTGCCCTCGTGGAGCCCGACTCCGGTGACATGTTCACCGAGTTCACCTGCGCGGCGAAGAGCGTGTCCGATGCCGACGGTGATGAAGTGACGGTGTCGTTTGCCTGGTTGGTCAATGACCAGCCGGTGCCTGACCAGACCGAGGCCATCTTCCCCTCAGGACTGCTGACCAAGGGGGACGAGCTTGTTTGCCAGGCAACTCCGGAAGACAAATGGGATGCCGGTGAGCCGGCGCTGAGCCCGGCAGTAACCATTGGCAACAGCAAGCCGACCGGGGGCACTGCGCTGGTTGAGCCCCCCGCTGGGAACCGATTGACGAGTTTCTCCTGCAGCGCGGAGGGGGCCGTCGACCCCGATGGGGACGACGTCACCTACCTGTACTCGTGGGTTGTCAATGGTGACAAGATCGATGGTGCCGAGGCCCAGACTCTGGAGGGTGGGCAATTGCAGAAGGGCGATATTCTGCGCTGTCGGGTGACCCCTTTTGATGGCTTTGCCAATGGTTCATGGTTCGATTCCAACCTCGTGGTGCTGGCCAATATCCCGCCGGTGGTGGGGGGGGCGACTTTGACGCCTGGTGAGGCCACCGCCATGACTACTTTCAACTGTGCCGCCCTCGACTCCTTTGATGCCGACGACGACCTCCTGAAGTACAAGGTCGTCTGGACCGTGGCCGGTGAAGTGGTGCTGGGGCAGACCGAAGAAGAGCTGGCTCCCGGCTTCTTCGCCAAAGGTGAAGCGGTAACCTGCGCCATCTCCGCCTGGGACGGCGAGGAGTGGAGCGCCTACGTTCCCGCCGACGAGTCGGTCGTGGTGGCCAATACCCTGCCCACCCTGGAGAGCGTCTCTATTACGCCAGCTACCGGAACGGAGGCAACCACCTTCTCATGCCAGGCCAACGGTTGGTTCGACCCCGACTCCGACGATCTCTTCGAAGTGAGCTATCTCTGGCTCGTCAACAACTTCCCCGCTGACAATTCCGGGGCCGGCACCATCCACGGCGCCTATTTCGATGCCGGCGACGAAATCGTCTGCCAGGTTACTCCCAAGAACGGCGACGAACTCGGCGCACCAGTCTCCTCGGAGCCCGTGGCAGTCACTGCGCAGTAGGCCCCGCGGCTATCCCTGTCTCCGCGCAAGATTGCTTGACGCACATACACAACATTGATACTGTAGTTGTGTAGCCGGAGGTTGCCATGGTTCGCACGCAGATTCTGTTGACTGAACATCAGCATCGCTTCCTGAAAGAGCTGTCCAGCGAGACAGGTGCGTCCCTCTCGGCCCTCGTCAGGCAAGCCGTGGAGACGCTCCGGGCGGAGCAGCGGGCGCCATCCCTTGACCGGGCCCGCAAGTTGCTGGGGAGTTTCAGCGACTGCCGGACTGACGTGGCGGAGAATCATGACCACTATCTTTGGGGAGAGCCAGACGAATGAGAAGAGTCTTCGTTGACACCTCTGCCTTCTATGCCGCCCTCGTTGGCACCGACATGCACCACCGCACTGCCCGCGCTGCCCTTGAAGAGGCCTTGGACGATTCAGAGACACGTCTGGTCACCACCAATCTGGTGATGTTGGAGGCGATGGCGTTGCTGCAGGCGAGAGTTGGTCTCGACGCAGCACTCGAGTTTGACGCCGCAATTCGCCCATTGCTAGAGGTGACGTGGGTGGATGCGGTGCTCTACGACCGGGCTGTCGGCCGACTGAAGCTGCGGCGTAGCCGCCGGGTCAGCCTCGTAGATTGCGCCAGCTTCGTCTTCATGGAGGCAGAAGGCATCGGCCATGCGCTGGCAATCGACAAGCATTTCGAAGATGAAGGATTCGTGCTGCTGTAGTGCTCCTCTAGGTGCCACCGGGCTGCGCTTCTGCCTCGGGTAGTTCCACGTCTAGCACCATGATGTCGGCTTTGCCGTAGCCCTTCACCTTGCAGCGGCCGAAGTACTTGCCCAGGTTCTTGATGCCCTCGATGGCCAGCACCGCCTGGAAGTTCTCCAGCAATTGGACGATGTAGCGATAGTCGCGATTGGACTCCCAGGTGCCCCGGGTTCGCAGGACGAGGGAGCGCTCGTCGGCGGGCAGCGCGCGGACATTGGTGCGAAACTCCGGACCGTAGTCCCAGTACTCCTCGGCGTTGGAGAAATAGGTGGCACGAATTGGAATGTTCAGTTTCCTCGCCGCATCAGCGATGCCCTGCACGCCGCCGGTGACCAGCAGATTGGCACGTAGCGGTCTGATTCTTCCCTCCTGGGACATGGTTCGCAAGAACTCGTACTGGCGGGCATCGGTGAGGTAGCAGGGAGAAGAGATCCTCTTGATGACCCGTTGCAGTCGACGGGACACCCTCCCCGCGCTGTTAGTGTAGCGGTGTAGATGTCGTTTGCGCTCGGCCTTGTTCTCGAACTTCCTGGAGATCAGGTCCAATGCGTCTGCGCGACCCTCCTTGGACCAGAGGTGGAGGTATCGCTCCGGGGTGTCCGCAGCATCAAAGAAGAGCAGATGCAGGCGATGGATGTGGACGACATGTTCGTCATAGTCCATGAGCCAGGCCAGTTCGGGGCGCATCCAGCCCATGATGATGTAGGCCTGGTCCGCACCCACCCCGAGATAGGCGCCGCCAAGGTCCCTGACGTGAGGTTCGAAGACGTGAAGGTTCCACTCATTGCCGGTGACGAAGTGCGAGTCTTCGTACTTGTCGGAGACCCCCAGCAGCTTCTCCGGGGCAGGATCTTCAGGTGATGCGGCGAAGGTGGTTGACCGCTCCGAGGAGAGCGGCCCTGCCGGCAGGAACAGTTGCTGTGCAACCTCAGGCTGCGGCTGCGCCAGTATCGCCGCTGGCAGCAGGCACAGCGAGAAGACGAGACCGAATTGGGGCCAACGCATTGCTCCCTCCAGTGGCTGTATTCAGGACTCTACCCGACGGGCCGCCAAACTCGCAATAGCGAAGGTGCGTGTTGTTGGCCTCAGTCGCAAGGGCCATGCGGTTCGTCCAGGCCGAACATTGCCTTGACGTCCAGTCGCTTTCCCTCTGGATCGGCGATGTCGATGTGCACATGCGGTGCGCTCTCCTGCACCGCCGTACCACCCATGAGGCCAATCTCCTGTCCCGCCTCGACGATGCTCCCGGCCTTGAGGTCGGGGTGAACCGCGGCCAGGTGCATATACCGGATGATGTGGCCCTTGAGCGGCCCCTCCAGTGCCGTGGTAACGATAATTGTGCCGGATCGCCACGATCCGTAGTTCCTGGTGAAGAAGTGGACCCGCCCATAGCCTTTCACTTTCATGGACCGGGGGTAGCGATGGGATTCCCGTTTGGCGGTGCCGCTGCGCCGGTCGGGCCGTCCGAACTTGCCCGGGTCCTCGTCACCCCGCCCGATCATCGTTACTCTGGCCTTCACCATGGACACCACCGGCGTTCCCAGGCCGCCTTCTGGTCCCACGCCACCGATATCGAAGGCCGGGTGGCGGCGCTTGCCTCGCCGGCACTTTCCGTAGCCGCGCAGCGGGTTATGGAGAGGGTAGGGAATGACCAAGCCGTCGCCGTATTCCTGGATGTCTGGCACTGGAGGCACGAAGGTCTCCTCCACCGGATCCACTTCTTCAACGACCGGTGATTTCGCTGCCTGCGGTGGCTTCTCCGACGGCCCTTCCACGCGTCGGGGCACGGCCGGCCACACCTGAGCGGCAGGATGGCGACAGGGCTGGCAGCAACCTGTTGAGGCGCTGACCAGTATTAGCAGGAGTAGCGACATCGCACGAACTGACACCCGGAAACCTCCATCTGCCGGTCCATGGTACCGCAGATGCCGGGAGATGCCTACTTCATGGGGAGTACATGGAGCGCAATGGCGAAGAAGTGGCAGGTACTGCCGCCTAGCACAAAGAGGTGCCAGATGGCGTGGTTGAAGGTGAGGCGCTCCCACAAATAGAAGACGACGCCGAAGGTGTAGAAGAGTCCACCTGCAGCCACCCAGCCCAAACCTGCTGCAGGCAGTGCCTCAACCAAGGGTTTGATGGCGATTACGGCCATCCAGCCCATGCCCAGGTAGAAGACCACCACCAGCCGCTTGAATCGGCCCAAAAAGAGGGTTTCGAAAACAATGCCGGCTACTGCGAACCCCCAGATGAGGCCGAAGATGGTCCAGCCCCAAGGACCCCGCAGAGTAACCAGGGAGAAGGGCGTATAGGTGCCGGCGATGAGCAGGAAGATGGCGGCGTGGTCCAGCCCCTTGAAAAAGTGCTTGAGCCGCGGCGACCGGAAGGCGTGATAGAGCGTGCTGGCCAGGTAGAGCACAACCAGGGATGCTCCGTAGACGCTGAAACTCACCACTCTCCAGCCATCACCGTAAAGCGCTGCCTGGGTCACCAGGATGGCGAGTGCCGCCACCGACAGGGCGGCGCCGAGGCCGTGGGTGACGCTGTTGGCCAGATCTTCGGCCGGAGTGTATTCTGGCCGCTGCGGCTTCTCTGCGGGCGTTGTCGGCATGCTCTAGTCCTTGTGAATGGTCAGGGTTGGATGGTGTTGTAAGCGCTCCTTGAACCACCGTAGGTCCGCACATTCCCAACTGCGCAGGTACGGGAAGGGGCCTTTCTTGGTGCGACACTGCTCCACGGCCTGAACCAGCGGTACTGGCTGATACGCATCGGGATGTTCGAGCCCTGAATCGCGTCGGACTATGGTGGGAATGAACTCTACCTTGCCCAAAGTCCAACCGTCGTCGGTGCGTTGAAAACAGACTCGGTCGATGCCCCCCAGGCGTGCTGTGTAGGACTTGCCAGCATGCTGAAAGTTG
>CALGBT010000628.1 GCA_937884235.1 uncultured Pseudomonadota bacterium | reverse complement strand
CCAGGTGCAATATGACATCTTCGTTTCCGGGCTCTGGTTCTCCTCCTTCGGGGTCCTCCCATGCAGTGCGCAACAGCAAGACAACTTCCGCGGCGTTGTTGGCAAGCACGGATGCCAGTTGGTCGGGCTGACACCAGTGGTAGCCGCCAACCATCGGGACAATCTCCCGCCCCAGGTTCTTCAAGGTGGCGAGAACCTGGTCCAAGGCGGGCTCCGGTAGCAGGTCAGTCGCCGGCAGCACCAGCCGGGGGGCGCGATAGCAATCGAGGTCGTCCAGAATCTCCGCTACCATCTGCTCCCGCGGGTAGTGCTCGAGGCGCACCCCGGGGCAAGGAGTCGGGCAGGTGGGGCATTGCGGTAGCGGGAAGAACTGCGCCTGCCTGGCGGTCAGTTCCTGGGAAGCGGTCTGCTGGTGCCGCTTGTGTGTAGCCAGGGAGTACTCCTGGACCTCTATGCCTTCAAGTGAGTCGAGCCAGCAATACGGTATGTTGTACGGTTTGACCCGAGTCCCATGCTGCTGCGCGACCCGCGCCGCGGTAGCCACTGCAGCAACCAGTGCATCCTGTTCCACGAAGTAGCTTTGGGCCACATTGAGGTTGGCCCGGGCCGCGATGAAGGGTTGCAGGATGTGAATGCAAGCCCCCAGGCGGGCCGCCAGACCCACGGTCTCCGCCATTGCATCGATGGTCTCGGGGAGCAGCAAAGAAACGGAGTGGAGTTGCAACTCCGCCCCCTTGCGCCGTGCTGCTGCGCCGATTTCCGCAATGCCGTCGAGAAGCTGCTGGTGCGCACCCGCTACGCCGCTGAGGCGGTCGTGGATGGGAGCCTCAGCCGAATGCAACGAGAATGAGAGTCGATTCAGTCCGGCATCAAGAAGGTCATTAGCGTGATCACGGGAGGAGAGCATCCGACCATTGGTAGTCAGCCCGATCTCATCGTATCCCATCTCTCGGGCCGCCTTGACCAGGTGCACCAGGTCAGCCCTTACCGTGGGCTCGCCACCAGTCAGTGCTATTCGCCGATGGTGCTGCTGCCGCCCCTCGCGCATGCGCTGCAGAATCTGCTTGGTGGACAACTCCAGTGTTTGCAATGCTTGGATTCGCAAGAAGTGCTGCGGGCAGAAAGCACACCTGTTGTTACAACGGGTACCGGTTTCGATAGTAAGCAGCGAAGGCTCTGACACATCACCTCAAGAGCGGGCGTGGCCTGAATGCTGGCAGTGGCTCAGGGAGCGGTTTGGAGGTTAACCGTTCCGGTGAGAAGTCTACCAGGACCCGTGAGAGCCGTGCGACCCGTGGGAACCATGCGACCCGTGAGACCCGTGGGACCCGTGGGACCCATGGGACCCGTGCGAGCCATGCGAGCCGTGCGAGCCATGCGAGCCGTGCGAACCGTGTGAACCGTGCGAGCCATGCGAGCAGTGGCCCGCTGCCGTGACTTCCAGTCCTTCCAGATTCTCGCCGCCCACTGCATGTTCCGACCCCAGGGCGTGCCCCGTTGCCGTTCCCGCCATTAGGAGAAAGGTGGAAATCTGTGCCGCCTGCTTCCTGGTGATCTTCCCTTCCTCGCTGGAAAGGAAATCCTTCACCTTCTTCTTCAACTTCGGCAGCTTGTCCTTCTTCATGTTGCCGTCCTCCCTGATGCGGGGCCAGTTAAGACCTAGTCGTGCGTAAAGAATACGCTCCTGTCTCTAACTATCGTCCACTTCGAAAAAATGTCAAGTACTTCCTCGTCACCCTCAGCAATGCGGCGGAAAAGAGCCTCTAGAATCGACCCATAGATCTTGCACCGCTCGTTGGTAGGCATTTGCCCGAATACGCCCCCCTGCTCGGCGTAGTTATAGACCGGACAAACGCCACAATAGGGCTTGTACACACACTCCGAGCAGTGCGGGATGTTGTCGAGGCAGGATGCCACGGCGAGAGCCTTGACCGTCGGGCTCTCGATCAACTCCTTATAACTGTTCTCGGGGATGGACCCGATCTGAAATGCATCGTCGCCCATCTGGTGCAACATCCGACCTTCGTCGCAAGTGAAGACCGAGCCATCGTAGTTGTAGGCGATCTGGCCAATGCCAGCGCCGCAGGGAGAACGCAAATCGAGGTAGTTGGGATCAAATGGAGTAAGCATCTTGGTTAACAGAATCGCCGCAGTGCGCTCCAGAATCTCCACGCCTTGACGATTCAAATCAATCATGTAGTCGAGAGATTCCAAATAGAAATCAAGGAACTCCGCTGACGTGTACCCGACCTTGTCGAAGGTCTTCTTGGCGAAGCCAAAGGGGTTGAGGGGCCGCAGAAAGATGGCCTTGCGACCCAGGCGAACGTACTCATCAATGACGCCGCGCGGGTGAGCCAGGGTGTCGCGAGTTACCGTCAGCAGCGCTTCAACGTGATACAGATCGGGGTCAAGGCCCTTCTCAATGTAGCACTGGTCTGCCTTGCGCAGCCACTGCACCGCCTCATCATAGGAGCTGCGATTGAAGAGACGCCTATTGGCATCATGGATCGCCTTGGGGCCGTCAACAGATGTGCAGAGTTGCACATTGTTGGCCATCAAGTGGGCCAACTTGTCATCGTCCATCAAAGCCATATTCGTTACCAGGCTGAACTCTAGTCGCTTCCCGGCAGTCCGGTTCTTCTCCACAGCATAATCAATGACAAAGCGGACAGTCTCCCAGTTGGCCAGCGGTTCGCCACCCTGGAACTCAATGGTGATGGACTCACTGGGACTGGCGAAGATCGTGTCCACCACCGAGGCCGCAATCTCTGGAGTCATGTCGAAGCTAGTCTCAGCCATGTCCCGACGGGAGGCGTGACAGTAAACACAGACTTCGTTGCACCGCAGGGTCACGATCATGATATGCAGGTAAGGACCATGAAAAAGAAAGGCATTCTTCCGAGCATAGCTACGGGCCAACGCGTTGGTAGTCTCCTCGTTCCGGAAGAAGTGCTTCTTCGCCAATTCGGCGTACTTGTCCGAGTCGGTCGGCAGAACGCCATCCACAAAGGCCGCAAACTCGGCACTCGTGAGCAAAGCAAACTCCCCAACCTCATTGGTGACTAATACCTTGTCGTTGAGTTGACCGTACCTGAACGGCTGTAGTTCCTTGAGGGCCTTGCCCTTCGCCACTTCCAATCCCAATGCCATTGTTCTATCCTCGCCCGCCAACGGTGGCAGCCAGCGCAAAATTCAGAAACTCGTCCACCAGCACCTCGGCCACGTCGGGGTCTATCTCGTCGAAAGTGACCGCTATGTCTTGCCCCGAGGAGTCCACAACGATCGTGGCCAACTCCGCAAAATCCTCAGCGGCAGATCGCACGGCTGTAGCACCATAGAGTTTTCGATTGAGGACCACCGTCTTCATTCGTCCTTCTCCTGCCCGAACTTGTCCTCCCACGGCACCGCGATACCCAGGGGGTCATCGAGGTAATCGCCATCATCGTCATCGAGACTCAGGTCAATGGACTCAGGCATGGCAGAGAAGAGTGCACGGTGGACGATGGCCTCCCGCACCCCCTCAGTTCGCTGCGCCACCTTGCGGCGCAACGTCTGGTTGAGCAACTCGTTCTCGAACTCTCCGACCAGCTCAGCGAAGGTGGCCTCGTCGCAGTCCGGCTTGGCCTTGAGGCGAACGGAAACCTGGTCCTTTCCCGGCTTCTCCAGCAGTACATAGCACCGGTCAATGTAGATGTAGGCCGTGGAGTAGATAACCTCCAAGGGATAGAGCTTCTGATTGATAGTAATCTCTTTTTGCATATCGACCCTCGTTTCCTCCCTGAATCTTCCGCTGCCGAATACTAAGCACTCCCTTTCCAGAACACAACGGCAAATGGGGTGAAGCCCCGGCGCAGGCCTAGGGAATAGGCGGAGTGCCGGCCGCTGCCTCGGCTGCTCGTCGGTAAAAAGATGAACGCGCCTCGAGGAACTTGCTGCGGGAAAGCAGTCCCATTGCTTCATTGACCTTTGCCAGTGAAGAATTCAATTCGCGGTATGAGAGCGCCGCATTCTGCAGGTATCCCACGGAATCCTGCCGCAGCACTTCCTCCATACTGCCTGTGACCCCCAGTTGCTCCATTTCCGTCTTCAAGTTGCGAGGCACTACTTGATGCAATGGGTAGCGCTCCTCCCCAAACCAGTATGCCTCCATGTTTACCAGATTGCCGTCCGGCAGGGCCTTGACCCGGCGAATCAGCAACATTCGCTCTAAGTCCTTCAACCCGGCAATGAGCTTCACCAACTGCTCACGCTCGGCCTTGTTGACGCGAATCGTCACCTGGAAGGCATGGCGGATGTCGTCATCTTCGAAGTCAAACGACTTGTCGCCATGGATGACGTCGGGAAGCCTGCGCGGCTTAGCCTCAGGCTCCACAATGTTGTAGTAGAGCAACTCCAAGTCGAGCTTTGCAACCACCTCCGCAATGGCACTCTTCAACTCGTCATGGCGCGGCTCCACAGGAACTTCAGCGTACATGCCCCATTGCTCGAATTCCCGCTCGAACTTCTCCAGGGAGCGGGCGTAGGAGGGAATGTTCTCGATGGTTGTCCGGGCGGCCATGACCTCTCGTCGGGCCTGGAACTTCAGCCGCTTGAGTCGCTCAGTCAGGTCATCCGGCACCATGGTGCCGGGGCCCTCAACAGTAGCGCCGGCGTCCGGAATCAGCGCCGTCCCACCAATCTGGTCCGCCTCTGACGCGACCTTCTCAGATACTTCTGGGGGGGTCGCAACGGTATCTTCGACTGCCGTGCCGGGGCCGTCTACATCGGTTCCGGGATGAGCCGGTGCCGGTTCTTGCGCCTTGTCCCGGGCCGCCGTATCAACCTTGCGCGGGCGGTTGCAGCCCCCGACAACAATGAGGCATCCCGCCAGCAGCGTGGCGAACCAGAACATCTGCCGATTGTGTGCACACATACCGTCCCCCGCTTGCGCGTTTCGCACCGGGTGATACTATAGCCTTTCAATTGTGAAGTCCAGTTCGGGAGGAGTTCGTGGTCACCAAGAAGCCCAAGGAAGAGAAGAGTTTCGAAGCGTTGTTGGGGGAGGTCGAAACCATTGTCCGCACCCTTCAGGAAGGGGGAGTTTCTTTGGAGGATGCGCTGCGGCTGTACGAGGAGGGCTTCGCATCAGTGAAGTTCGCCCAGCAGCGGCTAAGTGCGGCCAGGGAGAAACTCGAAGTGCTGCAGAAGGATGCCATGGCCCATGACGAAGACCAGGCTTGACCTCGCGGTTGTAGAGCAGGGGCTGGCCGATTCCCGGCAGAAGGCCCGAGCACTGATCATGGCCGGAGCTGTCCTCGTGAACGACCAGCCCGTAACCAAAGCTGGCACAGCCATCTCTCTCGATGCCGAAATCAGAATCAAAGGCAACCCGCTACCCTACGTATCACGGGGCGGCGTCAAGCTCGCCGGGGCGCTCGAACACTTCGACCTGGATGTGGCTGGCATGACGGTCCTGGACGTGGGAATCTCCACGGGTGGCTTCACCGATTGCCTGCTGCAGCGAGGTGCTGCCCATGTCTATGGCGTTGACGTCGGGCGGGGACAGGTAGCCTGGAAGCTCCAGCAGGACCCACGAGTTACTCTCTTTGAGGGAGAGAATGCGCGGCATTTCGATTCCGCTCGTCTGCCCGTGCAGGTCGATCTCGTGGTCGCTGATGTTTCCTTCATCTCGTTGACCCTGGTCCTTCCCCTGATAGCAGCAGCCCTGCGGCCGGGCGGCACTGCCCTGCCCATGGTCAAGCCGCAGTTTGAAGTGGGCCGGGAGGCGGTGGGCCGCAAGGGAGTTGTGCGAGACGAAGGGCTCAGGCAGGGCGCCGTGGAGAAGATTGCCACAGCCTCGCGGGAAGCAGGATTCAGCGTCCTCGGACAGGTTGCATCCACGCTCCCCGGACCCCAGGGAAACGTGGAGTTCTTCCTCCATCTGCAACGGCTGAAATAGCCACCCCTGCATGTGCGCGAAAGTCCTTTTGTGCGGCCCCCTGGACTGCTAGTATCGTCGCCAACGGAGGATTGCCATGCTGCAAGAATTGCTGAATGCCGAGAACGGATACTTCTGGATTCTGTTGGGCCTGGCGCTCATGTCGTTGGAAGCCCTCGGAGTTCCGGGCTTCTTCCTGGGGACGCTGGGACTGGCTGCCATCTTGACCAGCCTGCCGGCCTTCTTCACCCCGATACCAATCATCTGGCTGTTGCTCTGCTTTGGTCTCCTCGCAATCCTTTTCTTCGTCTATGCCCGTCCGCTGGTGCAGCGTTTCTTCATGAGCGACGTGGACATGCGTACCAACGTTGATGGGATGGTCGGCAGAATCGCCGTCGTCAGCCAGGAGATCGGCGGGCGCTCGGCACCAGGATACGTGAAACTGGCGGGGGACGAGTGGCGGGCATTGCCGGTTGATGGAAAGCCCATTCCGGCGGGTCGGGAGGTCGAAATCAAGCGATTGGAAGGTGCCACGGCCCACGTGGTTCTACATATTGACGCTGCACAACCAGAGAAGGAGGAAGCATGATTCCCGAATTGTTTCAGGCTGGTGCTGCCGGCACCGTGAGCGTCGTGCTGCTGTTGGCGATGATCGCCTTCGTGGTGATTGTGATCGTCAAGGGATTCCGCATTGTCCAGCAGGCGGAAGTGGTCATCATTGAGCGCCTGGGGAAGTATCACAAGACGTTGCAGAGTGGTGTGAACATCATCATCCCGCTCATTGACAAGGCGCGAGTGATCTTCACTAAGATTGCCATTCCCGACCCCCGGGACCCCTCGCGCTCGGTCTACATAACGAAATTACAGGCCAAAATCGACCTGCGTGAAATCGTCCTCGACTTCCCCAAGCAGAACGTGATCACCAAGGACAACGTCACCATCGAAATCAACGCACTGCTCTACTTTCAGGTCACCGACCCGGTGCGGGCCTGCTACGAAGTGGCCAATCTGCCCGATGCCATTGAGAAGCTTACCCAGACAACGTTGCGAAACGTCATCGGCGAGATGGACCTGGACGAGACGCTCTCCTCCCGGGATACCATCAACTCAAAGTTGCGGGCCATCCTGGACGACGCCACCGATAAGTGGGGTGTCAAAGTCAACCGGGTTGAACTGCAGGATATCAATCCCCCGCCAGCCATCCGAGAGGACATGGAGAAGCAGATGCGGGCCGAGCGCGAGCGCCGCGCCCAGGTAACCCAGGCCGAGGGTATCAAGGAATCGCAGATTCTCCGGGCGGAAGGTGAACGGCAGGCAGCCATCGCTCAGGCCGAAGGTTCCAAGCGCGCCAAGGTCCTCAATGCCGAAGGTGAGATGGAGTCCCGGACCAAGATCGCCGAAGGTGAGGCCCGGGCCATTCAGACCATCATGGGGGCCGTTGGAGGCAAGGGAGACCCCATGCAGTATCTCATCGCGGTGAAGTACATTGAGGCCCTCGCCACCATCGGCGAGTCGCCCCAGAAGACCGTCTTCCTCCCCGTGGAAACCGCCGGCATCATGGGCTCACTGGGCGGCATCCAGGAGTTGTTTAAGCAGACTGGCGGTACTGGACCGACCATCCCCAAACGTCCTATCGGCTGATGATACTGCGGCGGGGCCGCCGCTGGTGCTTTGCGCCTACCCGTCGAGTACCCCATACCCACTCCAGAATCAGCGTTGCCGGGGCCGAGAGGTAGAGTCTGCCGCCCACCACCAGGCGGCGCAGGTTGAGGGCCGCCAGATGCCCTGTCGGTCCATACAGCGGGCCACCCAGCGGAAGGCCGGATGCGGCCAGAAGGTACCTGCCCATTGGCGGGTCTGCCCGGCCGGCGAAGTTGCCATGGAAGATGTTGGTCCACTCCGTGGGATTGTCGATGGAGAAGACCAGTCCGCCCGGGCCCTCAAGGTGGGGGGTTGCCGGTTGCACCGGCTGGCAGGCCGGGGACTGACCGGGGGTAACCAGTTCGGCCAGTCCCACCTCCTCGTCGAACCTGGCGATAGTCACCGTTGACCACTCCGGCGCCTGCTTCGACCGAACCCGCACCCGACTGCTGTTCTGCACCAGAAATGCCGAGGTGATGAGGTGCAAGGCCCCGGCCGCGTCGGCGATGCAGATGGCCTGACCGATCATCACGGGGGCGATGGAGGGCTCTGCGCCGTCGGGCACTTGCAGCTTGACCTCCACTTCCACCGTGAGATCAGCCAATTGGCCTTTGAGCTCTTCCATTGCTTGGTAGCTGATGAGGGGCGAAGCCGGTTGCTGGGCAACCAGGGAGGCAAACAGCAGGAGGGCCGTAATGCTCATGGAACTAGAGGTCAAGCATGCGCTGCAGGGCCAGACGGGCCCCTGCCACCACATCCTCGGGGACGGTGATTTCCCTGGCTGGGTCGAAGTTCTCCAGCAGGTCGGCCAGCTTCTCGGGCGTGGTCCGATACATATTGGGACAGAGGGAGTACTCCAGAGGGACCACCTTGCGGTCCGGGTACTGGTTGGCCAGGCGCAGCACCAGATTGACCTCGGTGCCGACCACGACGGTTTGGCCGGGAGCGGTCTTCTCCACGGCATCAACCAGGTAGGAGGTGGACCCCAGTCCATCTGCTACGGCAACAACATCAGGTTTGCATTCCGGGTGAACCACTACGCTACAGCCGGGATATTTGAGGCGCGCAGCCGCGACCATTGCCGGCGTGAAGTAAGTGTGAACGTGGCAATAGCCCTGCCAGACGATCACCCGAGCAGCACGGACCTTGTCGGTTGTAAGTCCGCCGTCGGCCTCGTGCGGATTCCAACGGGCAACGGGGAGATAGCCGAGCCCATTGGCTGTATTGGTACCCAGGAACTCATCGGGCAGAAAGAAGAGAAGATCACCTTTGGATGCCGCCCACTGCAGTGCTTTGGGTGCATTGGCAGAGGTGCAGACCAAGCCGCCAGCGTGGCCCACAACCGCCTTGACGTCCGCATTGGAGTTGACGTAGGTCACCGGGATGATGCGCCGCTTCTCCCCAGCCATCTCTCGGAGTCGAGTCAGTGCCACCACCGAGTCGCGGGCATCGGCCATGTCGGCCATGGGGCAACCAGCGCGGGGGTCGGGCATGAAGACGCGCTGCTCGGGGCGGGCCAGAATGCGGGCTGCTTCGGCCATGAAGTGAACACCGCAAAAGACGATGCGACGAGCGTTACTGGCCGCGGCATACTTCGCCAGTTGGTAGGAATCACCAACAAAATCACCTTGCTCCACGACCTCTTTGCGCTGGTAGTGGTGGGCCAGAATAACAACGTCTTGTCCCAGCTCCCTTTTCGCAGTGCGGATTCGTTCGAGGGCTGTGGTCATAAACTACTACTCCGAGGTCGAGGTGATCGGGATGACATAGTTGGTTGGCTGCCCTTTGCGCAACAGCTTCAGCTCCAGGGTCTTTCGAGGCCAGAGGCCACGCCAGACGGCCATTGCCTGCTCCGGACGCTCGACGGCCCCGCCGTTGATGGTCAAAATGACATCACCGACGCGCAATGGGCCCTCCTGCAGTTCCTCTTTCAGGACCTGCTTCACTGCGTAGCCGATGAACAGTTCGCCACGGTAATGGGGTTCCACGAAATACCAACGCATGACGTGCTGCATGCCCGCCTTGAGCACCTCTTCGTAGGTCGCCCGGGAGATAGTGTAGACGCCGTCATCTGCCTTAGGGTCGTCGGCCACCATGGTTGGGGCCACTGGCTCACGCTTCACCGCACTACTGCACGCAGCCAGACTTAGCAGCAACAGGAGAAGGAGGGGACGCTTCATGGGGCCTCCGTGGGGGTCAGTCTTCCACCGAGCAGAATGGCCATAGCCCGATGGACGTTATGCAGTTGTAATCACTCCGGCAATCGCCGTTGTCGGCGCACCGGTCCATGCAGTAGCTTTCACCGTTGGAGAACTCAACGCAGACGCTGCCGTCGGGGCAATCGCCAGGTCGGCAATTCATGGTGGTACAGTAGCCTCCAGGCATGGTGCGGTCACAGTATGATCCTGAAGGGCACTGGCTATCGCTGCTGCAGTCATCACCGATGGCTGCGCCACAGGCTGGTGTCAGCGTCAAAGCCAGGAGGAGAAGAAGTGCTCGGCAACCTTGTCGCATTGTTCTCACCCTACACACTCACGAGGCCGTCTTCCACGATGCGGAAGGCATGACCGTCAACGTTGTGAATAACTATCGTCGGGTCCCGGAAGAGGAAATCCCGATGCGTGCGAGAGCGATTACGGCCGCCCGGCATCTCTTCGTTGTTGCCGAAAGCGATGTGGGCCGTGCGAAAGGCCTTCTCGTCCTCCAGCAGGTTGCCCGTAATGCGAGCCCCAGGGTTGATACCGATACCAAACTCTCCCATCACCTTCGCCTCATCGTCAAGAGCCAGCAGCTCTTCAACCCGGGCCTTGAAGTCACCGTCCGTGCACTCGACTTTGGTGACGCGCCCATTGTCAACGGTGATGTGGACCGGGGCCGGCACCGCACCAAGGTCCCCAATGGAACCATCGCAGACCAGGAGGCCTTCACCCAGATGCTCAACGGGTGCGCACCAGACCTCGCCACAGGGAAGGTTGCCGAAGTGGCCCGGGTCTACTTGCGTGTCCGTATCCCAGCCGCGCCCCTCGATGTAGACGGTCAGGTCGGTACCACCCGGTGCCGTAATGCGGGCGTAACTCGCCTGGCGCAACGAGGACATCAAGGCAACCGCTCGGTTCCTGACGTCAGCGAAATCCACGTTCATGGGTCCGTTGACCATCATGTCCTCGCTGATTCCCGGGGCATGGCCGACTCTTCTGGGCTTGTCGCCGATGAGGTGGCGGATCAGGGCGCTGCGAAAAGGC
>CALGBT010000627.1 GCA_937884235.1 uncultured Pseudomonadota bacterium | reverse complement strand
TCGTGAGGCGTGGGAACATCGTGTCTACGGTAGGCTTGAGCTTCACGTCGAAAGGCTCGCCGACCGCTTCAAGAAGTTCACCGTCCCAGCCAAAATACTGGCCGACAATCCCGATGTCACCCAGCGAAGAGATGCCGCGCCAGACCACGAAGATGCGATCATCGCCGGCGGTAGCCACGTAGGGGTGCCAGTCCTCCTCATGGTCAATGGCAGTGCCGACAACTTCTCCACTGACCGCCTTCCCCTCGGCATCAAAGACGCGGACCTTGACTTGCCATTCTCCTGTGTCCCAGGAGAGCCAGCTCACGACCACATCGTCTCCCAGCGTTGCCACGTCGGGTGAGATCTGATTGTATTGGATGGTATCGTTGACCTGGAACTCCGCTTCCATGGTCAATCCCTGGGGCCGGACCAGACGTCCAAAAACCCCGCATCCCCAGCCATCATGGCCCACGGTGCTGGCCTCCCATTCGTTCCAGTCGCAGCTCTGCCAGACCACCACGAAACCGTCCCCCACGGCCGCCACCGCCGGGGCACGCTGGTCGTCAAGCGTCTCGCCGTTCACCTGGAATTCCGAGGCGTAGCCTTCCGTGCAGCCATCCCATTTCACGCTGTTGCCGTCGTCGCAGTTGCCGTCGGTCTCGACGCACTGACCGACCACGCAGTTCTTCCCTCCCGAACAGGTGCCGCACTGCCCACCACAGCCATCGTTCCCGCACTGCTTGCCGGCGCAGTCCTGAGAACAGATGGCCTCCGTCCCCAAATCTTCCGGGAGGACATGATCCGCGGCCGTGTCCCCCGGACCATCCTGGCGAGACCCGTCCACCTGGCCCACGCCATCAACTGAACCAATGCCATCAGCGGAGGCAATGCTGTCGCCCCGAAGATCGGCGGCCGTAGCATCCGGCTTCCACGGCGCCGGCTTGTCGACACACGCGGTTAGCAGAAGAACCGAGGCCAGAAACGGTAGGGTCGCTATCGGAAATCTCATTGTATCCCTCATTGCTTGTGCATCAGATTAGCAGAAAGCCCGGCGGTGGACTAGAACAACGACGAAAGGCGAGGCAATTGCGCTGTGCCTTGATTCCCGTGTCATCGTGAGCAAGAGGAGAAGGTGCCATCCATGGTGGCGGCAGCCTGACGAACCGCCCACAGCCTGAGGTCCTTGCGCAGCCGAGGCGGCAAGCGCAAGGACCGAGCGCGCTGCCCGGGAGAAGCGACGAGCCGGATGAGACTACGACAAAGACAACGGCAGAAGCAACGGCCCCCACTTCCTGACGGTCGCGGCTCGTAACGACATCAGCAACGACAAAGCACAGGTGGTTCGTAGAGACCCTTCACTGCGTTCAGGATGACGCTCGGGAACTGCGGACGTTGTCACTAATCTGGCCTACAGCGCAGAAGCGTCGCGTTCGGGTGCGCTTCCCAGTTGACTTTGCGAACCTCCGATGTCACATTCCGCCTAGGACATGAGGTGTCACATTGCCCAGAGCACGACTGACCAGGTGGCTCGGCACTCCGTCACGGATAGCTGCCGTACTCTTCCTGCTGAACGTCTTCTTCGTCAGCATTTCCCTACTCGGGGCATTCAAAAGCATCGGCTCCGGGTACGGACAGGAATTGATGAACAACCTGGCACACAACCCTTTCATCGGGTTGCTGCTGGGCATCTTCATCACCAGCGTCATCCAGAGTTCGTCAACCACTACCTCGCTGGTTGTCGGACTGGTAGCAGGTGGGGCGCTCGGCTCCACGCCGGCGGAAGCAATTGAGTTGGCGATTCCTATTATCATGGGCTCGAACATCGGCACCAGCGTCACCAACACCATCGTTTCCCTGACTCACATCGGCCGTCCAGCGGAGTTCAAGCGAGCTTTTTCGGCAGCTATCGTTCACGATTTCTTCAATATTCTGGCTGTCATCATCTTCTTTCCCCTGCAGTACTTCACCAACTTCCTCGGCAAGAGTGCGGGGTTTCTCTCGGGGCTCCTGGCCGGCAGCGGCGGAGCTAAGTTTTCCAGTCCGCTCAAAGCCCTGGTGCATCCGCAGACCACCTTCTTGAAGGGGATGATGGAGAACGATTTCTTCATTCGTCTCGTCATCTACGCAGCCATCGTCTACGCCATCCTGCACCTCATGAACCTGATGATCCAGCGAGCCCGCAAAGAGGCCGAGACCGGGGCTTTGGTGGCCGCCGCGGCCTTGCTCTTCGGGGCACTCTTCGCAGCCGCACAGGTGTACGAGGACATTGTCTTCCATTCGTCCATGGGTACCTTCGTTCTGGCTCTGGCATTGCTCTTCGTATCAATGGCCTTCTTCGTTCGAATCATGCGTGGGCTGGTTGTTGGCAGTGCCGAGCGGCTTTTTCACCACTACGTCTTCCGAACGCCGCTCATCAGTATGTTCTTTGGCCTGCTGGTTACCGCGCTGGTCCAGTCCAGCTCAGTGACCACCTCAATCATCATCCCGTTGGCCGGGGCGGGGATTATCAACATCCGACAGGTGTTCCCCTACACGCTCGGCGCCAATGTCGGAACCACCGTCACCGCGCTCTTGGCAGCGCTCTCATCCGGAGATGTCTCCGCCCTGACCGTTGCTTTGGCGCACTTCTTGTTCAATGTCTTTGGTATCACTCTACTCTACCCACTGCGCGGGCTGCCCATCAGGCTGGCCGAGTGGTTCGCTGACCTGGCGATACGGAATCGGGCGATCCCCATCGCCTTCATCCTGGGTCTATACATTGTTGTTCCATTTCTGCTCATCGTCCTGGTTCGATGACGGAGGTCACACATGCTCAAGAGACTACTGGATGCCCTGGGTAACAAGAAGACTCTGCTTGACGAAGCGATGCAGGATTCCGTAATGATGCTGGTTTCGGCCCGCCGCATGTATGACCTTGTCATGGTCGCCATCAAGGACGATGCCGGAGATCACGTTCGCAGCAAGATCTCCACCATGGACAAGGACGTCAACCAGCAGCAACGCGAGGTCCGCCGGAAAGTCTTTGAGCACCTCAGTATGTCCCGGGGCCAGGATATCTTGCAGGGACTCGAACTGGTCACCTCGGTTATCGACATCGAGCGTATTGGGGACTACACCAAGAACATCAGCGAGCTCATCGAGATGATGCCCGGCGAGCTGCAGTTCGGCGAATTTGAAGCGACCTATCAGAAGGCCCAAGCTCTGGCCAATGAGGTCTTCGATCTTGGTGTCGATGCCTTTGCCCGGAACAATCTTGAAGCTGCCAAGGCGTGCATGGAGAGGTACCAACAACTCGGGCTCCTCTGTGACCGCAGCCTCGAGAAACTGATTGGCGCCAGCGACGGAGCTGACACCGTGCCCCGCAGCAACGTGGCACTAGTCTTACTCCTGCGCTACCTCAAGCGGGTCGGGGCTCACTTGAAGAACATTGCCTCCGCCAAGGTCAACCCCTTCCACCGAATCGGCTACCGGTCCCCCAACTGACGGTGGCGCAACCACTCCCGGATAGCTGCCGCGCCCAGACAGACCAGAAGCAAACCGACCATTGCCAGGAGGGTCGCCAACGGACCCGCGCGGTTGCCTCCAAAGATGGCCACGGCAGCCGCGATTGCAGCTAAGTGCAAGAGATACAGGAAGAGCGCGTGCCGCCCCATGAGCGACCACGGCCCGGACACTTTGCCAATGACTGCTGTGCGCCGCGGAAAGGGCAGCCACGCCAGGCCGAAGGTGATGCCCATCCAGAAAACCAGGTAGGGCATCAATGCCAGCCGCTTGTTCCAGTAAGTCCGACGCTTGAGGAAGCGCTTCGGGGGGGCCTCTTCCAGACCGACTCCATGCGCCAGAAGATGCAAATCATAGGTTGACCCGAAACGACCATCGACCACGAAGAGCCGCTCCGTGTAGAGCCTGCCGAATGGCTCGTCAAAGAGCGCCTCCACGCTTGAGACCTTCTCGCCCCGGGCGGCCGCCTCAACCACAAGTTTCGGGGCGACCAGTGAGTGATAGACAACAACTCCAACCAGCCCCACGAGCAGCACTCCCCAGCGCCACCGGGTCTCCCGCAGCTGCCAGATGGCGGCCAGAGCAAGTCCCACGGGGAAGAAGAGCAGGTTGGGAAGATGAGCCCCAGGGCCCTGTGCCAACCTGGCCAACGCATGGCTCGGATGGCCCTCGGCATACCAGGTGACTCCCACCAGCGCGACTGAGATGAGCCCCAGGCCGAGCCAGCGAAAGCGTCTCGCTCGGGCAAAGCGTGAGAAGAACACCAGCCCCAGTCCGATAGTGTAGAGGATCTCGGCGGAGAGAAATGGGTACGGAGGATTCACCCCCGCATGGACCCAGTGAATCGCCCAGGAGAGCAGCACCAACTGCAAGCCGCGCCGCAACCGCCTGCCAGACCACGCCTTGCCCGAGACGCCAACGACTGCCATAGTGAAACCAGCCACTGTCAAGAAGAGTGCCGAGATGTACGGTTCCGTCGTATAGAGCAGGTCCCGCGCCGCTACTGCAGCTGCCTCCATGGGGTCTGACAGGTCGATGCGGTCCGCGAATGCGTAGTCCCGCAAGAGAAAGCCGCGCACGGTGTGTATCAACACCATTAGGAAGATTGCCCAGCCGCGCATGGCATCAAGGTGGCCGATGCGCGCCGCCCCATCCTGTCGCACTCCTGATCCGCTCATGCGCCGGCCTCCTTGAGAAAGGCGCGCACCAGATTCCCACCGGAGAAGTCCGCCAGGGTCAGGGCCTCCATGACCATCGGTTTCGGAAACAGTTTGCGCCGAATGGCGCCCACGGATCTACCGGCGGAGCGCAAGCGGACAATAGCCTCCCTCAGTTCCTTGAGATACTCTATCTTCCGCACCAGTTCAGCCGCAGGATTGGTGCGCATGTGACCGCTCCCCGGGTAGATACGGGTGGGATGAAGAGCCTGGACCCGCTCCAGGGAAGCGATGAGATCTGCTCCGTTGGCATCTTGTCGGGAAGCTCGGTCCTCGCCACCGACAAAGAGGTCTCCGGTGAAAACCCAGCCCCGTTCCTCCTGGAACAGAACAACATGGTCTGGGGAGTGTCCCGGTGTCGGCAGAACTCGGAATCTGCCGAGGGCAGTCTCGAGGACCTCAGGCACCGGCCGTCCGGCGGCGGGCAAAGGCGAGCCCCACATGACCTGGCGATAGAGATGAAGCGGGCCCCGCAGACGCGGGTCTCTCAACACCGGCAACGCCAGCGGATGGGCATAAATGGTCGCACCGTCTCTTTGCTGCAGCCAGTGGTTGCAGCCAACGTGGTCCTCGTGGCTATGGGTATTGACGATAGTCCGAACCGACCCCGCTGGAACCGCGGCCAACACTTCGGGAAGTGCATGGGCGCACCCGCTATCGACCATCAAACCGGCCACCCGGTAAGCCGCGGTGAAATAGCGACCGCGCCCCAACAGGGTGCGCGCCATTCGCAAGCACTGGACGCCGTCTGCTGTGGTGGTTTCCAGCATCGTTTCCTCGCCGATGGCGTCGTTGCGTCACTCCCCGAACGCCGCACCTAGGGGCAGGCCATAGCCGGCCACGGCGCTATACCCGTAGAGATAGGCCATACCTCCGCTGGCAATAGAAATCCAGGAACCCTCTTCTACGGTCACATAGGCCCGCTCGTAGGTACCGGCACCGACAGGGCCAAAACCAGCGGCAACGACTGCCCCCGCAACCTTCACTGTTGTCCCCGCAGGCCGCACAATCACGGCCTGGGTGGTGGAGTAGCCGGGCAGTGCCGGGGCGAAAAACTGGGCTGCGAACCCGCTCTTGGGGACTGTGATGATCAGCGCCGGGTCACCAATGCCGCCGCCAGAGCACTCCTTACCAACCAGATACTGGGCCACCTGCACCGGCTGATCTGCCACCAGCTCGAAACTCAGTTTGGTGGCCGCTTCGACCCACTCCCCGGGGGCCAGTTCGACCTGATGCAAACCCGCCACCACCGGCGACGTGGAGAGCGTTGCCCCGGCGTTGCCGGCAACAACCCGCCAGACATCCGCATCGGCGGGGCTGCGCGGCGGAGCTTTGACGCAGACGTAGTAGTGGCCCCACCTGGGATCCGGGAGCAGTTGTGCCTCAAGGTGATCGGCGCAACAGTTCTCGTCGATGCTGCCATGGCAAACCGCCGCCTCCTCGTGGCCGGTGAAAACGGACACGGGATGGCTGGCAGCCACGGTCGCCCCAGACAAATCGTAGCTGTCCTGCTTCACCGACCCGTCTGCCAACACCTGGAGAACCTCGTGCTGAGCCAGGGTCACGGTATGGAGCACGGCCGCATCCAACACCCCCCCGCCAGGCGTCAACGCCTTTCCCGTCACCGGCAGCGTGAAGCTCACATCAGTGGTGCCTGGGGCCGTGGCCACTACGGCAAAATACCCGTGTTGCGAGGGGATCCCCAGCATGGGCATCTGCTCCAACGGTTCCGTGGGCCAGGTGAGGATTGTGTAGTTGGTATCCAGGAGATGTTCCGGCCACAGCAGCGAGGCGTCGTTGGCTGCAGCTGCGGCGTTCTCTGGATTAACCTGAGCCACGGCAATGGGCCGGTCGGCCGTGATGTACACGGAACGATCGAATATTCCCGCTCCCACCAGACTCATCACGGGCAAGGTCAGCGCCGCCGAGCAACCACCACAAAGCGTCGTTTCCGTTACCGCGAGGTCGATGCCGGCAGCCAAAGTCGTCAAGGTAATGGTGGCAGTCTCCCCTTCCGGCGCGGCAAAGTAGAGAGCGTGGGGGGCAGTGTCGGGCTTCACTTCAGCATATGGGTCAGGGTAGAGCGCCAGGTCAACGCTCCAGAAAGCACAGCCGAAGTGGCTCCCCTGCTTGGCGGCAAGTTCGCAAGGGCTGGTCGCCAGGCATTCGCCGCCGACGCACAACGTCCCGGCAAGGCACTCCTTGCTTTCGCCAAAAGAGAGGCTCTCCTCACAGGGCGGCAACGCCGCACCGCAAACTTGATAGGACGTATCGCCAACACACTGCCTCTCTCCGACCTCGTCACAGTCGGATTCTGCGCACTGATCGACGCATTGCCCGGCGACGCACTCCCCGGCTTCGCAGGCGCCACAACTCCCGTCGCAACCGTCACCACCGCACTCCTTTTCCTCACAGTCCGGTTCGCAACCAAACTGGCAGGTGCCACTGGTGTCACAGACCGGGGCAACTTCCGGGCACTTGCCGCACTCACCGCCACAACCGTCACTGCCACACTCCTTGCCCACGCAGTCGGGCAGACAGGTGACATCATCACTATCGGGCTGCGCCAAACCGTCCGGCGCGTTGGCCCCGTCCTCGACCGCGTCGCTGTCGACCAGTGAGCTGCCGTCCACGTCGGGGTGGATAGCTGTTTCAGCCATCTCATCAGCCAACCATTGGTCCACACGCGACTCCCCATCACTGGGGACTGTCTCCGGGAGCAGATCGGGAGCGTCCCGCACTTCAGACAGGCTGAGACTGCCACCAGTCTCACCGTCCGTCCGGGGGCACCCACTCGACAACAGGATTGCCACAAGCAAGATGGGGAAGGATAATCTGCTTCTTCTGGTCAACATCCTGGCTCCTGCAAGTTTGCCGCTTTGACGCGTGGTCCGTTGTACTACCTTTCCCAATCGTCGCCAACGCCTTTCGCAATCCAGCACTGCCAAAGGGCAGATGCCAGTATCTGCCCGCAAGCCGCGGGCGAATCCATGGGAGGGGGTCGACACGCCACGCGTCAGAACCGTTTGACTGTGACCGGCCACTTCATCATAATCCCCGCAAGGGTGTAGTGTGCAGGATTGTAACAAGAAAGTACTGGTGCTCGTAGGCAGCGGCCGATCAGCCGCCAAGTACGCGGTACTGTATCAACGCAATGGCGCTTACGACGTCTTGTGTGTCGCCCCAGGTGCGCCCTTGCCCGACGACCGTCCAGTATCCCTGGTCCATATCGTAGACTGCGGCGAGCAGACTCTTCCGGCCGTGGCGACAATTGCCGCCGGTGGTTCCTGCCCAGTGGCCTTGCCCTTTTCACCCGCGCTTGAGGTTGCAGACCTCGAGGCTGCAGTCGTCATCCTGGAAGAGAAGCATCGGCGCCTGATGCTTGCCTACGCCCCCCTCTATTCTCCCCCCTTCCACAAGCTTCTCCATGCCGTCTCCACCGGCATCGTCGGTGAGGTCCAGCGATTGGAGATTGTGCTGCCCGGAGGCCTGCCGGAATTTCGCTCCCAGGTGGAGTCGGGGGCGCATCTTGCTCCAGCTTGTATCGGCCTCTCGTACGCCACACTTATCGCCAATGACAGACCGCTGTGGTCGCCTATCTCTGCCGTTGCGCACAGCGCAGTCGCACAGTTGGCCGGGAAGCTTGAACTCGTCGTCCGGCAAGGGCCCCACGGCGCCCCGCCAACCCTCCTCGTGGTGGGCGACGCCAGCACCCTGCGGCTACAAGCGGACGGGGCGCACCAGACGCTTTGCGCAATCCGCGGCGAGACCGTGCGAGAACTGGTGCCTGAGTCGGAGGTCGACATCTATTGCGCCACCACCAAGGCCGCGGGCCTCTTTATTGATGGTCGAACGCGCAATATTATCTCTGGACACTCGGGCCTGCTGCTGGGACAGGCTTTTGCCACGGCTCGCAAGATGCTGGAGCCACGCGCACAGCCCGACCCGCCCAGGATAGCACAGGGTGGGGAAGAGGCCCCGCATCCCCACTACGACCTCTATCAGAAATTGCCCTTGCGATGGGGCGGTACCGGCCGCAATTCCCCGTTGTGGGAGGCCAAGTTCAACATTGAGGAAGTCTGCAACCAGGATTGTGTCTTCTGCTTTGCCCGGGATGGAGACCTTCGCCTCACGGATCTTGCCAGCGCACCAGAGATTTTCGGGCGTCTCTCGGCAGAAGGTGTGGAAGGCATCATGTTTTCTGGACGTGAGCCGACCCTGAATATCCAACTACCTGAGTACATTGCGCAGGCCCGGGCTGCCGGGATGAAGAATGTTACAGTGGAGACCAACGCACTGCTTTTCGCAGACAAGACACAGGTGGCAGACTGCCGCAAGGCAGGACTGGATGCCGCCTTTGTCTCCTTCCACTCATGCAGGGCCGAGACCGTGGCCAGGCTTACCGGGACCCCCGATTCCTTTGCCAGAACGTTGCAAGGGGTCATCAACCTCCTTGAAGCTGGAATTGAGGTCGAACTGAACTGCGTGGTCAATCGTTACAACTTCCGGGAGCTGGAAGAAGTTGCCAACTTCGCCCTTGAGCGACTCTCAAGAATCACCTCCATCACCTTCTCTTTCGTCGCCCCCCTGGGTCGCGCCCAGGACAACGAGGCCCTGGTCCCAACCATCACCGAGGTTGCTCCCTATTTGCGCTCGGCATTGCTGATCTGCGAAGAGGGCGGCCTGCCCGCCCTGGTTCCTGGCCGCTGTGGTATCCCGCTCTGCTTCTTGCCCGGCTTGGAGCGCTTCTTCGTCGACTACCAATTGCGTCACGAATCTCCCAGTACCCAGGCCACGTCTGATCGGGAGAAGATTCCGCAGTGTGCCGACTGCCGCTTTGACCTGCAGTGCCACGGTCTCTGGGCCGCCTATGCCAGCCTGCACGGCACCGACGAGATACGAGAAGGATTCCGGCGTGTGAATCCGCACCCGGCGACCGACACCGATGGCTGAACTTGTCTACGATCTAGCCGTGGTGGGCGGTGGTCCCAGCGGCCTCATCTGCGGTCTCACCGGGGTCACCGGCATCCCCATCAATCCGCCGCGCCACTTCACCGGCATCGTCGTGGACGCACACGAAATCGCCTCCTTTGCCCGCTACGGCAAGCTGCGCATTACTCACCGCTGGTCGTACAACGGCGGCAAGCTGCTGCGCCACCTGGAGAACGAAGTTGCCGCCTCCAATCTGGTGGTCAGGCCCCATACCCGGGTCATGGCAGCAGAGTTCGGATCGGGGTTCCAGCGACTCCTGACAACCACCGGCGAGATTCGGGCCCGCCAGGTCGCGCTTTGCGTCGGCTTCTTCCCCTACGGCTTTCTCGCCCGCTACCCGGAGCGGGTCCGCATCTCCTTTTCTCCTCCATCCATCGAGGCCCCGCACCTCCCGGCCCGGTCTGGAGACCTGGTGCTCGTCCTCGGACGGGGCGGGGCAACCGTTGGCCTCGCTGCAGAATTGCAAAGACTGCGGCCGGAACTCAGCTTCAGGCTCATTCACGACGATGCCCGGGAAGCGACCACCCTAGCCGGCGGCATCTCTTGTCTCCACGGGAATCCCATTCGCTTCGACGTCGACTCCGAGGGGGTCAGCATAGACCTGAAGACTGCCACGGGTGGGATGGACTCTCAGAGGGGACACTTCCTCCTCGTCGACTACGATGCCTACACCCGTTCCACTCAGGTCACAGATTTCCTTTCAGGCTCTGGCGTCACCCGCAGGGGAGGCTACATCGTCGCCGATCAGAGCGGCTCAACGGGAGTAGACGGCGTAGTGGCAGCCGGAAATATTGTCACCCCCGTCTCGGGCCTGTTGACGGCCCTCGACACCGGCTTCCAGGCCGGGCTGACGGTCTATGATCGATTGCACGTGGAGCGATTTGGCAAACCTGCCCTGGTCTTTCCCTGGCTTCCCCGCACCGGCCTGAAGACTCACCCCTTGTACTCACCGACCCCTGAGGACGAGCCGTGAACCGAACAAAGGTAAGAGTTGACCTCACCAGCCAGGAGAGGCTGGCTGAGGCCCTGGCCCAGTATTTTCCCATGGGCGTCTGCCCCGTGTGGGGGGTGCCCTTTCCCGGTGCGATGGCCGA
>CALGBT010000626.1 GCA_937884235.1 uncultured Pseudomonadota bacterium | reverse complement strand
CAGACGAGAGCATCTCGTTCAAGAGCCCGTCGCTCCATGAGGAGTTTGCTACCGGCTGTGGGTCCAAGGGCGTTTGCGCCGTGGGGACCAAGGCTATTTGCACACCTGCGGTTCCGGCAGTTGCCGGTGAGGCCAACTGGGAATGTGATTACTCGGAGCTGGGACTGGCGTATTCCGAAGGTCAGGTCAGCATCAATGGCGTCTCAACTGAGGTCTACTGCGACGGATTGGACAACGATTGCGACGGCCTCATTGATGAGGGGCTCAGCGAGAACCTGATTCAGGCGCTGGAGAAGAATCCGAAAATCCTCTCCGGCTGTCCGCAGAAGGGAATCTGCTCGGGCGTCATGAAGTGGAATTGTGACATCGTCGACGGTGAGTCTGCGTGGGTCTGCGATGCCACCGACGTTGGCCTCTCGTACGAGGTTGTAGAGACTCGGTGCGATGGCATCGACAATGATTGTGACGGTGCGGCAGACGAGGAGCTGGGTGACCCGGGCCCGAATGGGGCGCAGTGCAAGTCCCTTGGGGTGTGCGCCGATGGTGGAGTGACCGCGGCCTGCATTGACCAGGCCGGGAAGGCCACCTGGGTCTGCTATTACGACGAGGTTGTGTCATACGACGGGCTCGTGGAGAGCACTTGCGATGGTCAGGACAATGACTGCGATGGCTTCACGGACGAGGAACTCGATTGGGAGACGAGCAACGCCTGCTCCAAGCAGGGTGTGTGCAATTCCCCTTTGCTTGATGCGGAATGCAATGGCGACGATGGCTGGTACTGCCTCTATGTTGCCATTCCGGAGTACGAGCCGGAGGAAGGAACCTGTGACCAGCAGGACAACGACTGCGATGGGAGCATCGATGAGTTGACCTGTGGCATATGCGAACCATGCCAGGAGCCTTCCTACTGTACGGGTGGTGTTTGCAGTGCCGTGCCAGAGGAGCAGGGCAAAGATATTCGTTTCTGCTCATATTCGCCAAAATACTGTGTCTTCATTGACCCCTACACTGAAGAATGTGACTTCGTGAACACCGGGGAAGTTGCCTGCGCCGACGAGAAGTCACCAAAGGTGTGCGGAGACGGCACCTGGTTTGCCCAGGCAGCTTGCACTGGCCTGACGCCAGTCTGTTGGGAGGGCCAATGCAAAGTCTGCGTGCCGGGTTCCAAGAGTTGTGATGGCAACAACGTCAAGTCTTGTAGTGCCGGTGGCACCGGCTGGGCCGTGGAGAAGATCTGTGGCGTCGGCACCATCTGTATTGGGAGTGGGGCCTGTGTCGTCAACTCTGAGTTCACCATCTCCACTGTGAATCTCTCGTCGCAGCAGGGCATTACCGTCGACCCCAAAATCGCACCCAGCGTGGGCGGTGGATTTGCCGTCGTCTATACCGCGCGTGCCTTCCCTGGCGGTGCCCAGACGGACGTCCTTTGGCGGCGATATTCCTCGCAGATAACTGCCATTGGAGTCCAGGAGGAGATTGTTAACGAAGTGGTGTCGGGAGACCAGAGTAATGCGGACATCGACAACTTCCCGCGCGACGAGGGGGGGTACGTTGTGGTCTGGCAGGATTCCAGCGCTCCCGGCGAGAATGCCAGCGGTTGGGATATTGTTGCTCAGATTGTTCCGGAAGCCGGCCCCGCGGCGCTGCCAGCATCCGATTCTCGCATTCTTGTCAATACTTCTACCGTGGGTAACCAGACCTCGCCTTCAGTTGTGGCCATGGCGGATGGTACGTTCATGGTGGCCTGGGAGCAGGACGGAGATGGTATCGAGGAGCCCGAGGTCTTTGCCCAGAGATTCAGCCCCGACGGCAGCAAGTTTGGCGATGAGTTCCAGATCAACACTTATGTCCCTGGAGAGCAACGCTATCCTGTCCTGGCGCGGCTTTCAAATACTGGTGTTGTCTCCGCGTGGGCTTCCAATCTGCAGGTGAGCGGTTGGGACGTCTTCACTCAGCGCTTCACCAAGAGCTTCGTCAAGGAAGGGGCTGAGAAGCTCGCCAATGTCACGACCAATAGTCTGCAGAGCTATCCGGCGGCTGCTGGCTTCGGGGGCGTGAAGGCAGGAGCCTTTGTGTTGGCCTGGGAGGGTTTTGGCAAGGACTCATCGTCCCTTGGAATCTCTGTTAATCTCTTCGACAAGACTGGCAAGGCGGTCTATGCCGATGAACAACTGGTCAACAAGCTGGTCCAGGGGGGGTCGCAGCGCGACCCGGCCGTGGCAATTCTTGATGATAACCACTTTGTAGTTGTTTGGGAGACTCCAGGATTGGGAGCTGATAACGATCAGGAAGGCATTGGCTCCAAGGTCTATGATGCCAACGGCGTGGAACTCGACGAGAACGAGTCCCTGGTCAACGAGGCTGTCGGCGGCAAGCAGACCAATCCGGACATCGCCCCGATTCCGGGCAATGGTTATGTCGTGGTCTGGTTTAGCAGTCCCGGCGGTGACAACTACAGTATCAAGGGTCGCGTCTTCAAGGTGGAGTAGTTCTCCGCACCAGATTCAATCATCTTCCTTGTCCATCTCTGATTTGCGGAAGACTTCTTCGGTGTAGGCATCCATGATGTCGTCGGCCAGGATGCAGCCCAGCGGTCGTCCGTCCGGTCCCTCTACGGGGAGTGCCTTCTGGTGGTAGCGTCGGAGCTGGCGCAGGGCGTGGAAGAGGTCGGTGTCGGATTGGACGGGGTGGTAGCGCTCCATGATGTCAAAGAGGATGACCAGGCTGGCCATAGCACCGCCCTCTGGAATGGAACGCAGGGTGTCCCCGGGGAGGTAGCCGATGAGCCGGCCCCGCTTGTCCGAGACCAGCACCATATGGACGTCAACGTCTCGAACCCATTGCGGCAGTTGTGACAACTTCATGTTGTGAGGGAAGACCGGCATTCTCTCTACCGGGTGGTAGACCGATTCAACGCGAATGTCTTCGAGCACATTGAAGGTAACGTCGCCCAGGTGTGCAGGGGAGTGGAATTTGTCAGGCACCTGGCTGGGGAAGATGGAGTAACCTCGGGAGAAGAGGATTGCCAGGACCGAGACCAACAGCAGGGGGGCGATGAGGTTGTAGCCGCCCGTAATCTCACAGACCATCAGCAACACTCCCAGGGGAGCGTTGGCGACTCCGGCGAAGAACGCGGCCATGCCCACCATGATATAGGCGTGGGGCTGGGTCACGATTCCAGGGGCCAGCATCTGGCCGACCTGGCCGACGACGCCCCCGATCATGCCACCGACAAAGAGGGTCGGTCCGAAGACACCTCCAGACCCTCCCGATTGAAGGGTGAACGCAGTGGCAACCATCTTGGCTGCGGCGATGGTGAGCATGGCGGCGATGGCGACTTCACCCAGCAGTGCCTCCTGGAGCATCCCCCAACTGGTTCCGTAGACCTGCGGCAGCGCCAGGCCGAGGATGGCCACCAGGAGTCCTCCCAGGGCCGGCTTGAGCATGCGGGGGATCTTGATGCGGTCGAAAACCCGGGTGCATGCCGTGAAACATTCTTACATAGAAGATGCC
>CALGBT010000625.1 GCA_937884235.1 uncultured Pseudomonadota bacterium | reverse complement strand
CTCGCGTCAGCAAACGGCTGGAGGAAGAGAAACTCCGCTTCTACCATGACCATGGGTTCCGGTTGGAAGACGGTAGTTTGTATCCAGACCACCCAAAGCTGGTGAAGCAGGGCATGTTGGATGTTGCCGAAGTCGCCGCACAACTGGGAGAGCTCGGTCGCTCCTTCAGACATGATCCAAAACGTTGGCTGGGCTTCCTGGTGTCCTTCGTTCAGGCTTTGGAGTATCGCATTCCTCCTGGTGTCCGTCCCGAGGACGGGCGGATAACGACCGAATTGCTGATCCCTGCGGAGACTCTCAGCTACGGCTGGGGAGACTGTGACAGTCGCAGCGTTCTGTTCGCTGCCTTATGGAAGTCCCTGAACATGAGTCCCGTCGGAGTTGTTCACGAACACAAACACATGATGGCCGCGGTAGGAGGCCAGTATTCCTCCTGTGGCATCTGGACTATCGATGACAAGGGTCAACAGTTTCTCATTTGCGAGTTGGCTGTCCAGAATGGATATATCCCTCCAGGAACCAATGTGGAGTCCGGCCCACGGAATCTGCGGTTCGAGCTTGTCTGATTTTCTTTTCCCATGCCGCACGGGTCTATGTGCGGCCGCCGTCTTCGATCCAGTTTTTTGACGGCTCGTCAAATCAAGTTACCCTGATTGCGGTAGAGTTTTCGGAATGGTCAACTAAGGAGGCCCCCCCATGACAATCGTCGTTGGAATGATGACTTACGTGGTCGACGATCCCGGTGCAGCGGAAGTACTTCAGATAGCAGCCAGCGAGGCGAAGGCTGGGAATCTCGACCGAGCTCAGGAACTCAAGATTTCCGCGGCGCGTATCGAGAACGGGAAAATGACCTATGAAGAGTGGCAGCAGGCCGAAATCGAGCATAGCCCAGCTTTTCAGATTCCCGGTCACCCCGGAGCGCCGGTGTTCGCCAACGTGTGACTTGATGTGCGTGAATGTAGTGGTCCCTGGAAATCAGCGACTTCTTGAAGTTGCTCGATCTGCGGGAGAATAGTCACTGCTCATTTGCACGGTCGGTGGTCAACAGGTTGGTTCGCATGGAACACACTGGGCTGATGCCTCAGTTGCCTCCTGACTTTGGGCGTCGCCGCATCCCCCTCCCCTACCCCCATCACCCGGTAGAGAACGCAACGACAAGATGGAGCAATGCAGTCTAGAGAGAAATCCCTCTGGTGATAGGATACAGCGTGCCATGCACGAATGGTATCGACCGTAGGACGGCCTTGGTTGGCTCGGTATGGTCAGTCGCCGTCAATACAGCTCACATCGCTTGCAGGAGAATCTCGCGGCTCACTTCCAGAGTTACATCGTGGCTCTCGGACAAGGCAGTCATGCCGTGCTTCTCAAGCTGCGAAACGATGGCGTCGATTTGCGATGCGGAAATGCCATAAGATTGGAGGTGCGTTGCGACTCCCAACTCTTCGAAGAATGCGGTGGTACGTTCGATTCCCTGGTCGATTCGTTGGTCTTCGGAGCCCTCGGTAATGCCCCACACCCGCTCGGCATATTGCAGCAGTTTTGCGCGCTTCATTTCCTTGCGCACCTTCCACACCGCCGGCTGAATGATGGCCAGAGTCTTGCCATGATCGATGCCGAACATCGCCGTGAGCTCGTGTCCGATCATGTGAGTAGTCCAATCCTGCGGTACACCCGTTGCTATCAAACCGTTGAGGGCCATGGTCGCGCACCACATCATATTGGCACGAGCGGCGTAGTTGTCAGGATCGGCGAGAGTCTTTGGCCCGACTTCTATGAGCGTCTGAAGGATGCCTTCTGCGGTGCGGTCCACGAATCTCGCGTCGACGGGAACCGTGACGTACTGTTCGACGACGTGTATGAAGGCGTCCACGATACCGTTGGCAACCTGCGCTTTGGGCAGAGTCATGGTCAGTTCAGGGTCGAGGAAAGAGAACTGAGGAAACATAAGGGGGTGTAGGATGGGCCACTTTGCTTTCTCGTAGCTGATAACTGCGCCTGAATTCATCTCGGAGCCGGTTGCAGGCAGTGTCAGGACGGTCCCGATGGGCAAGGCTTCTTCCACTGGCGGCCCTGCAAAACCGTATTTCAGAAGTTCGGCGGCATCTTCGCCCTCATACTTTGAGGCAATGGCCACGAACTTCGTGCCGTCGAGAACCGAGCCTCCGCCGACGGCCAAGAGGAAGTCCACGGCCTCCTCTTTGGCGATGGCAACGGCCTTCATCAGTGTCTCAAACCGTGGATTGGGCTCAACGCCTCCGAATTCGAACACCACCCGGTCGCCGAGGCTCTCCTGCACTTTGCTCAGAGTGCCATACTTCTTGACGCTTCCGCCGCCATATATGATGAGCACCCTGGCGTTGGCGGGAACGACCTTGTCGAGTTCACCGAGGCGATCCTTTCCAAATAGAATGCGAGTGGGATTGTAGTAGTCGAACTTATTCATGTGACTCTCCTCTGGTTTGTTGAGGGAGGGCAAGCTCCCCTTCACTCCAATATGCACTGTCGAATGCCACATTTGAATGGCCGTTTTGACGAAAGGTGGGGGTGGTTTGCTTCTCTTCATGTTGTCCTGTATAGTCCTGGCCGTCTGTGAGAACGATGGTGATGAAGCCCACCCGGCCAACGGAACTCTCGAGGATAACTGATGACCCCTAACGACGTTTTGAGCCGTATTCGCTACATGTTTGACTACAGTGACGACGTGATGGTGGCTGTGTTTGCCGCGGTGGAACATGAGGTGACTCGAGATCAGGTCGCTCACTGGCTTGCCCGGGAAGAAGACCCTCTTTATGAACCAATGGTCGACCGGGATTTGGCTGCGTTTCTTAACGGGTTCATCGTTCACAAGCGAGGTAAGCTCCCGGGCCCCCTACCCGTTCCTGAGAATCGCCTGGACAACAACCTCATCGCCAGAAAGCTCAAGATCGCTCTGAATCTGCGGGGCGAGGATATGTTGCGGATATTGAAGCTGGCTGGATTCGAGCTAAGCAATCATGAGCTGAGCGCCTTCTTTCGCAAGCCCACCCACAAACACTTTCGCAAGCTCAACGACCAGGGGCTGAGGTATTTCCTTCGAGGACTCCAGATGGAGCACAGGCCTTAGGCGACCTTTCCGGCCTCGGTCCGGCGCATGGCCGACAGGCCGATTCCACCTGGAATTATTACAAACCTGCGATAGACACTTGCCATAGCGCGGATTCTGCCTACCATCTACCACTCGAACGGGTGGTGCCGGCATCAGTCAGGCGCACCTGTCAACTTACACGGATGGGGAGATGACTTATGCAGATGTGGTTCCAGAGATTGTGGCTGATTGCTGCCGTGGCGTTGATGTTTGGATGCTCGGATTCCGGTGATGAAGAAGTCGCGCCAACTGGCGGTAGCGGAACCGTGCAAGAGGTGAAAGAGGTTCACACAGTAGAACCCAGGTGGATTGCGCTGCCTGCGGGGGAGGAGCCATCTGCTCAACCTCTGATCCATTCGGGTAAGCTCTTTGTGCTCACCAATAGCAGCG
>CALGBT010000624.1 GCA_937884235.1 uncultured Pseudomonadota bacterium | reverse complement strand
ACGTCGGAGCCGTCAGCCTCAACGTCATCCTCGGCTTCTCCACCTCCGACCTGGCTAACTTCATCGGCGGGTCCATCGACTTCGGCGAGGTCACCGTCGGCGTCAACGGCAGCGAGAGCGTCATCCGCAACCTCGTCCTCGTCGACCCCGCTCCACCTCACGACCCTGTGCCGTTCTCTTTCGATCTTTCCCGCCCCCTGTGGCTCCGGGTCAAGACCGGCGGGGCCAACATCCTCTTCACCGGGGCCCGGCTGAACTACCGTCGGAAGCGGGTGGCGGTGTGAGTGCGCGGCAAGGCCTTGCCAGCGGCGGGAACGCCGTCTTCAACGTCCTGGCCGTCGATCCGAGCAGTTGGAGTTCAGATGCATCGTCTTCGGCGATCCCGAACTGGCTCCAGGTCGAGCTGCATGCCTCGTGTCAATGGAGCCTGTTCTCGGGAGAGAAGTGCAACCTCGGACGCAAGCGCGTGGCTGTGCAGGATGTGGCGCAAACATTGCGAACAGCAAAATGACAGATCGTTCTTTTCCGCCTCCAGAACCGCGTTGCGAAGCCGATGGAAGAAAGATCCCCCGGTCCTGCAGCGGGTCCCCAATCTTAGCTGCCGAGCGTGGTCCGGCAGATAAGAAATGCAGCACGCCCTTTGTCCATGCGGGTCTGCGCGCCACAAGTCTGGCGGGCCGATGGGCCAGGCAGTGCAAGCCTCAGCCCTCGGACCGCCGGTTTGGCCGATTTGATCTGTCATTTTGCTGCTGCAAAAAAAGGTCTTGATCGGGGCCTATCATGGAAGTACAGTCGCGGTTGCCAGGGGCAAGATGGAACGTCTGGAAACAGCATCACGTGTTCGCAGGGTCGAGGCGCTCTGGAGGTCTACCGAAGCGTGGGGTCCTTGCTGCTCTGGGAGAGCGGTGTTGTGGGAGCGGGTTGGGCCGTCTGCCATTGGGTATGAGTCGGCTACGAAGCGGCCGCATTTGCGGCCGGCGTTGCAACCTGCCTTTTCCAGTACTCTGCAACCGGCAGTCAACCATGCGAATGGGAAGAAACGATGAATCAGCTCGTGTCTGGACTTTCTCGAATGGCAGTGCTCTTGGTTGTGTTGACTCTGGCTGCCTGGTCCCCCGCTGCAGCCAAGCCTGCATCTTCCCCGACGGGGCAAGCTGAGGAAGGGGTCTCCGGAAGTGTCTCGGAAGACGCCCTTGCGCCTGGCACGCTGCTCGCTCGTGGTACCATGACTCTGGAGTCGAGCGGCAAGGTGGCTCTCAGAGAGAAGCGAGTGGGCGAGAAGGATGATGTCTATGAAGTCTGTGTGGACCCGTCCGGCAAGGCGCTTGACCTCCCCGCTCTGCTGGCAGAGGAGGCGCTGGCGTGGGAACCATGGGGCAGGACGAGTCCCGCGTTGGCCGTAGAGGTGGCCGGCCTGTCGTTGGACTCGCCAGTACCCGTGCTGGTGTGGTCAGACGCTGCGCTTCCCATCGTCGAGAAGGAACTGGTGGCTGCAGGTGACCCTGTCGGGTTCGAGCAGTTGGATGCCGCCGAGATTGCGGCAGCAGACGCTCGCGCAGAACTCATGGGTTTGCTCGCGTCGTTCGGCATAGAAGCTGAAGAACTGGCTTGGATTCCCGCCGTCCGTGCAATGGTGCCGGCTGGGCTGATACCAGAAATTGCCAACGCACCGGGCATCGGACGGGTCGGTCTGGGTTGGCAGGGGCTGATCCCTACCAAGGCGACGTTTGGGCAGACAGTTGGGGCCGACATAGTGCACGGGCTCGGCTTCACTGGCGACGGGGAGGTTATCGGAATTGTGCTGCCTGACCGCCCATCGAGTCAAGCGTGCCTTGGTCAGGCCGTTGTGCGGGGACTGGCTCCGACTGTAAGCGAGGAAGCTACCGTGGCTGCGGGTGTCTTGGCGTCGGACTTGGGCGAGGAGTGCACGCCCGAGGCGGACGGCGGGATAGCGCCGGATGCGGGTCTTCGAATCTCGGACACGGAGGTTGATCAAGGTTGCGACGGCGTGTGTTGGGCTATTGCGCAAGGGGCCGAAGTCGTTGGTATCGGGTGGGCCGCTGCGTCTTCCCTGCCCGATGATGCCGTCCTCAACGAATATGACGCCTATCTGGACAGCCTGGTCAAGACATATCCCTATCCGCTGTTCGTGGCATCTGCTGGCAACTCGAACCTGGAGGATGGCACGCCTTGCGGGACCGCGCCGAACTGGGGCTATGTCCAGAACCATCTTCTCAGCGGGCTGGTCGTGGGAGGGATTGACGAAAGCTCTACTGAACGTCGCGAGGATGACACCTTCTACTACTGTTCTTCCTGGAAGAACCCGCAGAGTCCGCATGGAGATCGCGAGCTACCCCATCTCGTCGCTCCCGCGGCCAACGTCCAGGCGGCCGGAGCAGGACCTTCAGACGGTACGAGCATGGCTGCCGGGATCGTGGCAGGAGTGGCCGCCCTTGTCCGCGATGGCAACCCATCACTTCGCTTCTGGCCCGAGCCGCTGCGAGCCATTCTGCTTGTGTCCGGCTCAGGAGATGTCGATAGGAACTTCGGGTTCGATTGCCCGAGTGAAAGCACCGGCTGCGGTCGCGACGGCACTGGCACCGTCTGGGCCCCGGAGGCCGTGGCCGTGGGATCGGGAGAGAACAGAATATACGGATCTCCGGGGGAGCCAGCCCGCGAACGAGGGCACGACTTCGGGACCATGGTGTTTGGGACCGACTTCCCGAACGGCTTCTTTCATCGAGGCGGGCAGCCGGTACAGTGGAAGTTCGTAGTTGCCCCAGGGGCGACTGTGCGTGTTGCGCTCACATGGGACTCGACTGCTGTGGTGGGGCCACGGTTTCAGGACTTGATCGACGCGGATCTCGACCTCTACGTGTACAATGCGCAAGGCCAGTTCGTAGGGGGCTCATTCTCCTGGGACCGGGCTGAGGAAGTGGCGCTCATCCACAACTCAGGTTCGGCCGCCGCCGAGTACTACGCAGCCGCACGGCTGTGGACTGTCAATAGCGCGTTCACTTACTTCGGGCTTGCCTTGGGCGTGACCGATCTCAGTGCTCCGAGCTTGACGCTCCTTACGCCCGTGCATGCCCACCACACCACCGGCCAGCCGCACTACATGCGACCGACACCGGATGGCCGGATCGTCGTCAGGGGGCGTATCGATGACGAAAACGATCTTGTCTATGGGCGTGTGTGGGTGGACGATCAGTATCAGACCATCCGAACTCCGGGGGATTTCGAGGCGACGTTCTCGTGGGAACAGGAGGGGGGACCGTTCTACGTCGAACACGTCATCTCAGTCGTGGCCGAAGATGTCCTGGGAAATGTCTCGTGGCTCTCCGCTTTGGTCCGGATAGTCTCAGAAGAACAAGGTCCTCCGTCGGTGACGGTCCGCATGTCACCGGGTGTCCCTCCGGAGGAGGTGGAGGAACTGGCCGCAATGGTGGACGGTCATGTCGTCGGATCCAACGCCCGTTCGGGCACATTCAGGATCGGTCTGCCGCAAGGTGCCGACCCGGATGTCGCGACCTCGACCTTGCGTTCCCAAGATAATGTGCTGTTTGCGGTGGTGGACGCGTGGCCAAGGCCGGACCTGCCGCTCGACTACCCTGACGATCCCAACTACAACCAGTTCTATTCAGCGACATGGTACCTCTACCAGAAGGGAGACGTGAGGCACTACCGCCACGGCAGCTTCACTGACGGCGGCAGTGGGTGCGGTCCCTTCCCGGGCGGGCAGTGTCTCATGGGTCAAACCTGCGACATACAGCCCGGACAGGGGTCCGGGAAGTGCGTCTGTTCGGCAAATGACCAATGCACGGCGGATACCGTGTGTGTGACGAGCGGAACCGCTGACCTCATCTTCGACGGAGAGGACGAATGCCCCAACCCGAAAACGAACCTGGGCAACTGCGTCGCATGCGGGTACGAAGACGCCGACATTGACTGGCACCAAGTCCTGGATGGCATCTACGAGGCCCAGACCGCAGGCCCGGAAGTGCGCGTGGCCGTCGTCGAAACGGACGGACTCGTTGCTTGGAAGCACGACGATCTCCGCAAGCGGATTTGGACCAACACGCTGGAGTGCTGCGGCTCGAATGAGAACTGTCTTGACCAGAACCCGGCGGATGACCTCCCCGACTGCGTGGCCGGCGAATCGCTTCCCGACTGGCTGCCTTTGCCTCCGCCGTGCTCTCCCCCGAACTGTCATTGCCAGTTCGAGCACCCGATACTGGGTCTCATCAATATCAAGCCGCTGTCAATCCCCGAGCACAGCCGCTGCGTCAAGGTGGAGGGCGACGCCGCGCTATACTACATTGGCAAGGTCTGTAGTTCGTCGGTAGATTGCGGATACTCGCCTGGGAAGTGCGACCACGGTATCTGCATTGATGGACCTGTCGGAGAGAAGTGCGCTACGGACACCGACTGCGACAAATGGCCCGGTGTGTGCGTGAAGATGGGGCCGTTCGAGCTCTGCACTGGCGGCTATCCTGGGCTTCCCGCCGTCGATGATGACGGCGACGGATTCGCGGATTTCGAAGATCCCGATGTGCAGCACCTAATTTTCGGGATGGGCTCGGGGCTCCTCGTCAACGGGGTGGACGATGACTTCAGTTGCCCAGGCGGCATTCCTGCAAATCCCCAAGATCCTTGCATTGACAACCCGGAGGAGATCCTGCTGGCTGCGTTTGACGACGACGAAGATGGGGTGCTGGACGACATTCACGGAGCGGATTTCCAGCTGGTGGGGCTGAGGCCGAACGTGGATCCCCCCATCCTTGGGGCGTGGTTCGGCCACCTGTGGGCAACCACTCACGACGAATTCGCAGCGCGACACGGAGGCGGGCACGCCACAGCAGTTGCGGGCATCTTGGGCGCCGAGGTGCACAACGGTGAAG
>CALGBT010000623.1 GCA_937884235.1 uncultured Pseudomonadota bacterium | reverse complement strand
CACCCTATTGCCCAGGCTTAGGTCCACCTGGCACTGGAAGATGCGATTCCCCTGCAGGACCACCCGCATCAGCGATATTGCTTTTGACTTTGGTGGTACCCTGACCCATCGTTAAAAGCTGGGAGTATGTGTCGATGAGGAAGCAACAAGCACGCATCGTCGTCTTTGGCAAAGGTGGAGTCGGCAAATCGACTTTCGCCACCAACCTGAGCGCTTTCTATGCTCTCCAGGGCCACAAGGTGCTCCACGTCGGCTGCGACCCCAAGGCCGATTCATCATACCTCCTGCTTGCTGATGCGACTCAGCCGCGCACCGTGGTCTCCCTGTTGTCGGAAGATGCGGTGTCCGGCAAACCAACCGACATCATCAATCGCGGCCGCCACGGCATCGATTGCGTCGAAGTGGGAGGACCGGAACCAGGCATTGGCTGCGGGGGTCGGGGAATCGCCCGGGCCCTTGAATTCATGGAGAGTTGGCGCCTCATTGAGGACGGCAACTACGATATCGTGCTCTTCGACGTTCTTGGTGACGTCGTCTGCGGCGGCTTCGCAGCTCCGTTGCGTAAGGGTTTTGGCGACCGCGTACTGATCGTCGTCTCGGAAGACGAGATGTCCTTTTACGCCGCCAACAACATCAGCAAGGCGGTGGTGCGCTACGCCGCAAATGGCGTGGCACTTGCCGGCCTGGTGGTGAACCGACGCGGCCCTGCCACAGCACAGCTTGACGGCCGGGAATTCGCCCGTGGCATCGGCTCGCAGGTGGTGGGAACACTGCCCATCTCCAATTCCATCGAGGAAGCTCGCCGGCGCCGCCAGACACTCATGGAATTCGATGCCGATGCCCCCTACTCTCAGGTGGTCAGGAAGGTCGCCACCTATGTTGCGTCGGTGGACCCGCAGTCTCTCTCGCTGCCCACCCCCATGGAGCCGGCTTCGTTTCAGCGCTTCGTTACCGGGAATTCCACGCCGCCACCCAGCGCCCCCCAGAAGCCCCCGCAACGAGCGGAGTCCCAACCTGTGGGAAAGCCTCGCGAGCCGCAACACGCTGAGCCGGGACCGGGGACCCACCTTACCGGCGGACCAGGCTCCCGGCAGGTATTCGCCGGCCTGCTGGGCTTCGACGAGGATGAATTCGTCCGACTGAACGCACAACTCCTATCGGTGGCGAGAAAGGCCGACGGCGACCTCTGGCTCGCCGTTGACGTGGGGGGACTAGGGCCGACTCGGCTCATGATCCGCCCCCCGGACAAGAATGCCTTTGTTCGCAATCGTCGACTCGGAGTGGCGTACAGCGGCGAGGCGCTGACTCCTGCCTTGCAGCGCTTCCTCCACCTCACGGCCAGGCGCTTGGGCCAGCACACCTTTGCCCAGCTGACTCGCGTCATTGTCTCCGACCCCGATTCCGCCAGTGATAGTAGCCCCTCCGAGACCCCGGCCGCAGCACGCTACGAATGGAACGTGCGGGCGGGCCCCGAGGCACTGGCAGCCCTGGTGGCACAGCTGCCCGGAATTAGCGTTGCCGATTCCAAGACCGACGGTTCCATCGAGTTGACTTTGGCCCACGGGGAGTCCGCCGCGGTGATTGTCTCCTTCGCACCACTGGAGAGCGGGGCCGGACTGGTCTCACAGCAGCACTTTGCCGCCGGCTATCAGGGCGACGGCGGCGAAACTGGCAGAAGAACTCTCGTCGAGGGCGCCGCCAGCGCTTTCTCAGGGGTAACGTTGGGGGAACTCCACGAGCTCATCCGAAAGACCCCGGGGAGCATCGAACTGGGGCGACCTGGCAGCGCCACAACGGCCCAGGAGCCAGACCTGTCGGCCCCTCAGTGGGCCCAGTTCTTCGCTGACGACCAGTTCGCCCGCAATATCTTCCACCTCTTCAAGATCAATGTCCCCCATGTCACCATTGAGCACTGTGACCGAGAGTGCAATTATGCCACACCCTCGATCAACAACAACGAACACAACTTCCTCAACTACCCGTGGCTGAGCCCGGGTCAACAGGCTCAGGACCCATATCTGCAGCAGAGCGAACCCGGCAGCTACTACAGCACCCAGCTCAAAGAGTACGATGTCATCAGCGGTTCCACTGAGAAGCTCGCCGGCCTCCTCAACGAAGTGGTGGACAACCTTGGGGAAGAGCAGCTCGTCATGCTCAACAACACCTGTGTTCCTGTCGTTGCCGGCGACGACATCGACTCGCTGGTGAAGGGTCTCCGCCAGCGTTGCCGCGTCCCCATCATGTCCATGGGCTCGCACATCGGCGAGAATCCCTTCGTGACCCTCTTCACGAAACTGCGCGCTGAGCAAGGATTCGCTCGCCCCCCGGTGGACCCGCTGAGCCTCAATCTGGTAGGTTTCCCCGCCACCAAGGGCACTCCCGAGTTGGTGGCACTGCTGGGGCGCGCGGGAATCACCATCAACGCCCGCCCATTTCCCGAAGTCGAACTGTCAATCTTCGACAAATACCTGGCGGCACCATTACAGGTGCTCTACCCCCTGGACCACTTCTCGGAGTTGTACTCGCTGCTCTTTGGCGAGCTGCCGCTCAAGTCGCTGACTTCGCCCGCACCGTATGGCATCGCCGCGACGAAGCGTTGGCTGACCGACATAGGTAGGTCCCTCAGGTGCGAGGAAGCTGCTGCCAGGGCCTTTGCCGAGAGCTTCGCACCCATGGCGGAACGATGGGCGGCGGCGAGAAACCGCGCCAGCCGCCAGACCCTCGGTATCGTCCTTGCCGGGAACGGACCGGCCCTGCTTTCCAGCCACGGGCGATGCCACGGCATTCCCGTGCTTGAGACGCTGCTGGAAGCCGGCTTTCAGCTCCACTTCCTGCTGCACGAAGGGACCGACCCAGAGACATTGCCTGCAGGAATCGTACAGCATTTCGCAACGCAGCAGGAACTCTCAGAGGCTTTGCGCCAGAGCCCGGCGCAGGCGTTCTACACCGATTACTACTTCGACCACCGCCTCGCCCAGGCAGGCAAGACCCAGTTCTCACTACAGTTCTTTGAACTGGGGCTGGAGGGAGCCCTGCGCACTACCGAGCGACTGGTTCGTGTCTGTGACGTACCCTTCTTCGCTCGCTACGGCCGCTACAGCCAGATGGCACAGGATTGAGCATGCTCGAGGCATACACCCCCCAATCCAACTTCCCATACTTGATCGGCGTCTATCTCGCCACTAACGCCCTGCCCGATGCTTACCTCTACGTCGATGGCCCGGACTGCGCCTTCTACAAGGCGCAGTTCATCCACGGCAAGCACGATCAGAACTCCACTCTCATTGATGGTGAGGGTAACCACCGCATCCGCATGTCGGACGTCACCGTCAATCGCATCGTCGTCGACCGCACCGCACTGTTGAAGGAAGCTGTGGTCGCCATGGCCGAAGAGAAGAACTGCTCGGTGATCATGCTGACCTCCATGCCCATGGCCACCATCACGGGCACCCAGTACGATCTGCTGGTGCGAGACCTGCGACCTGGTCTCGACAAGCTTCTTCTTGAGGTACCGGCACTTTCTCTCAGCGGCGACTGGCTCGATGGCTACGGCGAGACGCTGGCCGCTCTGGCCCAGTCCATTCCCTGTCCCGGCCAGCCGGACCCCGGCAAGGTAGCCATGGTCGGCTACCTCATGGACCGCAACGAACGGGACCATACCGCCAACGTGCGCGAACTGGAGCGCATGGTTCGAGGCATTGGCCTCGAACCGGTCTCCATCTGGCTCTCGGGCCGACCGCTGGAGCACCTCTCCAGGGTCGGTGAGGCGGGGACGATAATTTCGCTACCCCACGGACGCAAGGCCGCCCGAATTCTGGCGCAGCGCACTGGAGCCCGCCTGCTTGAGACCGGCCTCCCCTTTGGTTTGAAGCCAACCATCGACTGGCTTGCCCAGGTGGCCGCCGGCCACAACCGCGAGGCGGAGGCAGGTGCCTTCATCGAATCGGAACTTAGTCAGGCGATTCCCTCCATCCAGTGGCTCCTCCACCGCTATCTCGTAGAAACCAATATCCTCTTCATCGGCGACCCCCTCCTCTTTGAGCCGGCCGTGGAGTTTCTCAGCGAGTTGGGTTGCCGCGTTGCGGGGCTGGTCGCGGTGGGGCGCAAGGCGCACCTGGCGCCACTGCCTGAAGCGCTCACCAATCGGTCAATCCCAACGCTTTTTGAAGCCAATCCACATGACATTGAGGCTCTAGTGGCAACCCTCCGTGGCGACCGGGGGATCGACCTGGTCATTCAAAGCGACACCTACGGCTGGCCGGGAGAGGGGAACCACGCGATTGTGCCCTTCGGCCTGGCCTGTAACTGGTGGCATGCCATCTGGGATACACCCTATCTTGGCTTCCACGGGGCTCTGAGTTTCGTCGACCGCATGGCCAACGCCCTCATGACTCGACACCGGCGGAAGTAGCTTCTGCGCTACTGGACTCGGGGGGAGCGAAACCCGAACAGAACCACCTGAACCGTCCGGAGAAGTATGGCCAGATCCAGCCCCAGAGAGCGATTCTGCAGGTACTCCAGATCGAAGGTGAGCTTCACCCGAGTCTCCTCTAGGGACACCCCGTCCCCCGTGTTGACCTGGGCCCAGCCGGTGATGCCTGGCCGCAGCTGGTGGCGCCGCGGGTAGTCAGGGAGCTGAGCGGCGAAAAGCTGGACCAGCTCCGGCCGCTCCGGCCGCGGCCCAACCAGACTCATTTCGCCCCTGAGCACATTGATGAGCTGCGGCAGCTCATCGATGTGGAACCGTCGCAGGAAGGTCCCCAGCCGAGAGGCTGGTGCTGTCTCGGTTGCCAGAGCCCCCCCAGTCGCCCGCATGGTGCGAAATTTGAGGAGGTCGAAGGGTCTGCCAAGCTGCCCGATCCGTTGCTGCCGGAAGAGGACCGGACCGCCGT